>NZ_JAUBOZ010000018.1:20200-20440 GCF_036700475.1 Microcoleus sp. T2B6
GTTGAGTGAACGCGAAAGTTCGATCGCATCTTTGCACCAGCAATTCGCTACCGAAAAGCAAAATCTCGAAAGCCAATTAGCCGAAACAGTAGCGAAGTCAAGTTACGAAAGTTTACAGCAACAGTTGAGTGAACGCGAAAGTTCGATCGCATCTTTGCACCAGCAAATCGCTGAAAAAGAACACCGGGAACACGACTTTGTGCAACAGCTAGCCGAAAAATCCAGTGCTCTGGAATCTTT
>NZ_JAUBOZ010000018.1:20540-108021 GCF_036700475.1 Microcoleus sp. T2B6
GGGAACACGACTTTGTGCAACAGCTAGCCGAAAAATCCAGTGCTCTGGAATCTTTGCAGCACCAAATCGCTGAAAAAGAACACCGGGAACACGACTTTGTGCAACAGCTAGCCGAAAAATCCAGTGCTCTGGAATCTTTGCAGCACCAAATCGCTGAAAAATCCAGTGCTTTGGAATCTTTGCAGCAGCAATTCGCCACCGAAAAGCAAAATCTCGAAAGCCAATTGCAGCAAACCGTGTCGAAGTCGAGTTACGAATCTTTGCAGCACGAGTTAGCAGAAAAGTCAAGTGCGATCGGCGACTTCCAAGTTCAACGAAGCAAGTTGCAATCTCTAGAAAATCAATTGAGCCAGAGTGCGGCAATACAGCGAAATTACGACGCTTTGCAGCAACAGTCTCAAGAACAGCTAAAAACCATCAAAGCTTTACGGGAAAAGCTAGGTCAAATGCAGGCTGTGGCTGGGATTGGCGAAGCTTATCTCAACAAGTGGCGCCGTCCCTGATTCTCTCATCAGCACGGCACTGTCTAACGCTCCGGGTGCGCCCGGAGCACTTTACCCCTAAAACGTCCTCTAAACTCGGCCTCCTTCCTCTTGTAGCGATAGATTTCAACCTGTCGCTACAAGAGCTTTTTATTGCAAAATATGAGCATACTATTAAGAAATATTACAATAAATAAATTTATGACAGGCGATCGCACCCCTTTTGGCAAATCCAGTCCCACAGACACTAAGGGCCGCGTCACGGTAATTGGAGGCGGCATCGGCGGGCTAACAGCAGCCGCCCTGCTAGCCCGCAGAGGATACAAAGTGCTAGTCTTAGACCAGGCGATCGTCCCCGGCGGATGCGCTTCCACCTTCAAACGCAAAGGCTTTACCTTCGATGTCGGCGCCACGCAGGTTGCAGGATTGGAACCCGGAGGCATTCACCACCGAATTTTCTCAGAATTAGACATAGAACTTCCCCCCGCCACACCCTGCGATCCCGCTTGTGCGGTGTTTTTGCCGGGAGAAACCGCACCGATTAGCGTGTGGCGAGATCCGCAAAAGTGGCAGCAAGAAAGGCAGCGGCAGTTTCCCGGAAGCGAACCTTTTTGGCAATTATTGTCTGCATTGTTCAAAGCTAGCTGGAACTTTCAAGGGCGCGATCCAGTTTTACCGCCCAGAAACTTCTGGGATTTCTGGCAATTAATTCAAGCAGTTCGCCCCGATACTCTAATTACTTTGCCTTTCACTTTTATGACAGTGGGAGATGCTTTGCGACTTTGTGGGTTGGGCGACAATTTGCGGTTGAAAACTTTTCTCGATTTGCAGTTAAAATTGTATTCTCAAGTCGATACTGAAGAAACGGCGCTACTTTACGCGGCGACGGCTTTAGGAGTGTCGCAAGAGCCACAGGGATTGTATCATCTACAAGGAAGTATGCAGGTGTTGAGCGATCGACTTGTAGAGGCGATCGAACGAGACGGCGGCAAAGTCCTGTTGCGGCATACAGTTGAAAGTATTGTCACCGCCAACGGCAAAGCCACCGGTACAGTGATTCGCAATCAAAAAACAGGCGAAGTTTGGACAGAAACAGCCGATCGCATTGTTGCCAACGTGACCGCGCAAAATCTAGTAAAATTGTTGTCAAGCGAGCCGATTGTCGGAAGTTCAACAGATAATTTAACAGATAATTTATCGGTTAAGTCAGAGACTTCACACACAACAAACCAACTGCCAAATCAAATGGCAGGCTACAAATATCGAGTAGATAAATTGCCGCCCGCATCCGGTGCATTTGTCATATATTTAGGAGTGCATGAAAGCGCAATTCCGACCAATTGTCCGCCGCACCTTCAGTTTCTCTACGATTACGACGGCGAGATTGGGGAGAATAATTCATTATTTGTTTCTGTCAGCCATCCGGGAGATGGCCGAGCACCGAAGGGAATGGCGACAATTATCGCTTCCTCATTTACTGATACTCGAATGTGGTGGAATTCGGTTGATTATGAAGGATTAAAGCAAAAATATACCGCAGGGGCGATCGCCCGTTTGAGCGAATATTTCAATTTGACGCCAGAGTCGATCGTACACCAAGAAGCCGCCACACCCCGCACCTTTGCCCGCTACACAGCGAGAGATAGAGGCGTTGTGGGTGGCATTGGGCAGCGAATACCAACTTTCGGCCCCTTCGGATTTGCCAACCGCACACCAATTAAAAATTTGTGGTTAGTGGGCGACTCCACCCATCCCGGAGAAGGTACTGCCGGTGTTTCCTATTCTGCTTTAACAGTAGTGCGACAAATGGAAGCCACCTCTAAAATCTAAGAGGAAACGGCCATGCCGTTTCCCTACGCCAACAATAATTAATCGCGCGAGAGATGTAACTATCGCGCGATTAATTTTAAGGAATAGTTAACAGTTAATAGTTAACAGTTAACAGTCAACAGTCAACAGTTAACAGTTAACAGTCAACAGTCAACAATCATTCCGGTGTCACCCGAATTGATATCAACTACATTCTCTGACTACTTGATAGCAATCTTTGCGCCCACAGCTTCAAGCTGTTTCTTCATTTCTTCAGCAGCTTCCTTAGCAATAGCTTCCTTAACTGCCTTCGGTGCGGCTTCTACCAAGTCTTTCGCTTCCTTCAGACCCAGACCGGTAATAGCGCGGACTTCTTTCAGAATTGCGATTTTCTTGTCAGCAGGAACTTCTTCAAGAATCACGCTGAACTCAGTTTGTACTTCTTCGGGTTCAGCAGCGGCAGCAGCAGGGCCGCCCATCATCATCATGCCGCCTACAGGAGCAGCAGCGCTGACGCCGAAAGCTTCTTCAATTTGCTTGACCAATTCAGAAGCTTCGAGCAAAGTCAGAGACTTAAGTTTATCCAAGATTTCATCAGTTGCTGTAGACATTTTTTGAACTCCTAGTTCGATTGTAGATTTGGAATTTGAGACTTTCGATTGCTCATTAATTATTAGTTTCTCGTCTCCAGTGATCAGTTTGTTTCTCAAAACTAACGACTCTTGACTCGTGACTAATTACTAATGACTTACGCAGATGTGCTGTCTGCTTCTGCTGGTGCTTCTGCTTCAGGTTGTGCTGCTGCTTCTGCTTCAGGTTGCGCTGCTGCTTCTGCTTCAGGTTGTGCTGCTGCTTCTGCTTCAGGTTGTGCTGCTGCTTCTGCTTCAGGTTGTGCTGCTGCTTCTGCTTCTACTTCTGCTAAATCGCCGTCTTTTTCAGCATAAGCCTTAAGACCGCGAGCGATCGAAGTAGGAACTTGATTGATACCCACAGCCAACTTGGTTGCGACACCGTTGATAGCGCCAGCAATTTGAGCCATGAGTTGTTCTTTCGACGGCAGATCGGCTAATGCTTTAACATCAGCTTCTTTCAGTACCCGTCCTTCCATCACGCCGCCGCGAAGTTCTGTCTTCTTAGAGACTTTTTGGAATTCTTGGTAAGCTTTAATCGCGCCGCCAATATCTTCTTGCACGAACAGAAACGCCGACGTACCTGTCAGCAATTCTTGTATCGGCTGCCAGGTTTCGTTACCTTCAACAGCAATTCGCATTAGCGTGTTTTTTGCCACTTGGCAACTGCTGCCTTTCGGACGCAAACGCCGACGCAAATCTGTGATTTCAGCAACAGTTAAGCCCGTGTAGTCAATCACGATCGCCAATTGAGATTCGCTCAAGGTTTGCTTGAGGTCTGCAATAATCTCATTTTTTACCGCTAAAGTTTTGCCCATACTTATTTCACCTCCTTTTAGGATCGAAAACTGCCCGTCAAAAACCCCGACCTTCGAGCCGGGGCAGAGAATTAAAAATTAACAAGTCAGAATTAAAAATAGAAAATTTCTAATCTTTGAGTCTTGAGTTTTTATTTCTTCAGCCTCGGCAGGAAATTAAGCGATCGGCACCTGCGGTCTTCAGCTTATTGATTTTTGATTAGGCTATCACTAGAAGGCAGACATAGCAAGGCTATGACGCAAATCCTGTGAGAGATTTACACAGACAGCCGAAGCTGTCTTTTACCTTCTGCCTTCTGCTTAATTCTTTCTACGCAGCATCAAGTTTGGTATCGCGCAGAGCACTGATATCGACCTCGATCGACGGGCCCATTGTTGCGGATACGTACAAACTGCGCCAGTAGCGACCTTTAGCACCAGAAGGACGGTTGCGGTCAACAGTTTCTTGCAAAGCATGAAGGTTGACGAGCAAATCTTCCGCTGAGAAAGCTGCCTTGCCAAACATAACATGAACGATGCCAGTTCGATCGGCACGGAATTCTAGTTTACCACCTTTAAACTCGTTGATCGCCTGAGCAATGTCAGTCGTCACCGTGCCACCTTTGGGAGAAGGCATCAAACCGCGCGGGCCCAACAACCGACCCAATTTTGCCACCAACGGCATCACGTCTGGGGTAGCAATCAGGCAATCGAAGTCCATCATGCCCTTCTGAATTTCATCGATTAACTCTTCAGAACCAGCAATATCCGCGCCGGCATTCAGAGCTTCTTTAACTTTTTCGCCCTTAGCAATCACCGCAATTCTGACTACTTGACCAGTTCCTTTTGGTAGCGATACAGTTGTCCGCAACTGTTGGTCAGTATATTTCGGGTCAATTCCCAAACGGATGTGAGCTTCAGCAGCTTCGCCAAACTTAGCGGTTGCTGTTTCTTTCAAAAGTTGCAGAGCTTCCAGCGGTAGATAAGGTCTGTCTTCAACTTTCTTTTGAAGTTCTTGCAGTCTTCGCGATACTTTCTTTGCCATTGTTATCTCCTGGGGTCAGTCGATTTTAGATTTTAGATTTTAGATTTTAGATTGAACCTATCGGACAATCTTAAAATCTACCAGTTTTCGGTTACTAGCGAAGCTTTGCTTCTCCCCCTGAACCGACTTAGGATTTGCGATTTGAGCTTGAAGATTTTAGCTTCAAAATCCTGAATTACTGACAACTGCCAACTGTCAACTGACAACTGACAACTGACTTTAATCAGCGATCGCCACGCCCATATTTTTAGCCGTTCCTGCCACAATTTTCATAGCAGCCTCAACATCATTAGCATTGAGGTCAGGCATTTTGGTTTCAGCGATTTCTCGTAACTGAGCCTGTGTAATCGTCCCTACTTGCTTGCGATTAGGTTCTCCCGAACCCTTAGCAATGCCAGCGGCTTTTTGAATCAAAACCGACGCCGGCGGGGTTTTGAGAATAAATGTAAAACTGCGGTCTTCAAAAACCGAAATTTCTACCGGAACCACCAGACCCGCTTGGTCTGCGGTTCTAGCATTGTACTCCTTGCAAAACATCATAATATTGACGCCGTGCTGACCCAGAGCTGGGCCGATCGGAGGAGCTGGGTTGGCTTTTCCCGCCGTAATCGCCAACTTAATTACTGCAACAACTTTCTTTGCCATTAGTTAGTTCTGTTTCTGAACCTGATTGAACTCCAATTCTACAGGCGTATCGCGCCCAAAAATCGAGAGTAAAACTTTGAGCTTGTTTCGTTCCGGGCTAACTTCAATCACATCACCTTCAAAATCTTTAAATGGCCCGGAAAGTACCACAACGTGGTCTCCAGTAGACATCGATACTTTGACAACTGGTTCTGATTCCTGAGCGTTTCTGAAGATCCGTTCTACTTCCGAATGACTCAGAGGTAGCGGTTTGACGTGACCCCTGCCGCGCCCGTAGCGGCGTTTCTGCTCTGCCCCGACAAAATTAATTACATTCGGGGTATTCTTGATCACCTGCCACGTATCCTCGTCCATAAACATACGGATGAGTACGTAGCCGGGAAAGATTTTTTCATCTGACTGCCGCCTGGAACCGTCTTTGCCGACTTTGATTGCCGGAGTTTGCGGAATTTCTACTTGAACGATGCGATCGGCAACATCCAAAGTTTGAATCCGCTGATCCAAGTTTGCCTTCACCCGCTTTTCGCAGCCAGAGGCAACTTGAACAGCATACCAGCGAGCATCAATCTCCGGCACATCTGGCGATGCTGCCTGTCCCGTCGCTTCTGTGGAATACTCAGATTCTTCTGATGCAAAAGTCATGGCCCAAACACCTTTCCCGCGCCCCAGTTAAAGAAGTTATCCACCAAATAGATCAGGCTTGCTGAGAGGATGACCATCAAAAGCACCGCCAAAGACTCGCTGATTAGCTGCTGCCTGCTGGGCCAAACCACTTTGTCGAGTTCTTCTCTAGTTTCCTTTAAAAAACCCGTAGGATTAAACCCAGGCGCCGTTATTTCTTGAGTTTCTTGAGCTTCGTCTTTTTTCGCCACGATTCAATCCCCCTTGCGATTTTAGATTTTAGATTTTAGATTTTAGATGGTGTGAGTGGCCCGCGGCTCTCAGATTTTGTGACACTAACCACTTACGCCCAAGTCCCAAATCTCAAATCTAAAGCCACGACTTTTTTACAAGCCCAACCAATCAACGGCGTAAATGCCGATCGCCGAAACCGACGATCGAGAAGCGACACCGAGGATTTGTTGATGGCATTTTTTGCGAACCGCCCACAAAAATTAATTCTACCCGAAAGTTTGCGGTTTTGACTGTTGCCAGCCAATAATCCGGGCGCTTTCGGGCAGAATTTAAAGTTTGGTGATTCAGCGCGCCCTGGAGGACTTGAACCCCCGACATCAGGTTTTGGAGACCTGCGTTCTACCAACTGAACTAAGAGCGCACAGGTGAGGTTGCTGAAATTCGCTTAACCTCTAGATTTCTATTTTAACACAGTGCGCTCTAAATGGGAAACTTTTTTTTAAAATTTCTCAATTTCCCATGAACCATGAACCAAGGGGAAGCTGGGTGCATTCCTACAGGGAGCGATCGAACCGCTGTTTGACGCGAGTAGCTTTGCCCACCCGATCGCGCAGGTAGTAAAGTTTTGCTCTGCGGACTTTCCCGCGGCGCATCACTTGGATCGTCGCGATGCGGGGCGAGTGAATCAAAAACACCCGTTCCACGCCGACGCCCTGAAACACGCGGCGAACGGTGATTGTTTCATTAATCCCACCGTTACGCATAGCAATCACAGTCCCTTCGTAGGGCTGAACCCGTTCTTTGTTACCCTCTTTAATTCTTACGCCGACTCGCACTGTGTCGCCCACGTAAATTTCGGGAACTTGTTTATTGAGTTCTTGCTTGACTCTATCTATTTCTGCCGTTTCGATCGAACGGATTATTTCTGCGCCTTTCATAAAAAAACTCGGTAAGTGGGACACTCAGTGGCTTGAGCCAAGAGAGGGAAACGACACGAGCGGTTTAAACCGCCTACCCCTTTCGGGGCTAGACAAGTAGAGGAATGGTACTTGTCTGAATCCCTGTATTGCCGGGAGCGCCTTGCCATTCCAGTAATGTTAGCTTCGCCAATGTTTTAAGAGCTTTTTAGACTTGCAACACTGTCTCAGTGACCTTAAGACTGTTTAATTGCAAATGACAGAGCAGGAAACTAGCTACGCATTTCCAGGTGTCGTGACTCAAAAAACGTAGTCAATGAAGACTTAAGCTGGTCAGTACGGCTTGCGGGAATTGCTCTTGCAAGCCCAGTGTCTTTTAGACCTGGGTTACTGACCGGATTTACCAAAACTCACAATCCATTATCATATATCGAAATGCCCGTTTTATGTCAAAAAAATTCTATGTTAGATACCTCTGGGGTCGTATTTCTGCAATTGGGGGCAATGGCCGCGCTCGCCTTGTACGTCGCCGCCAACTTGGGGGCCAACGATGTCGCTAACTCGATGGGAACATCCGTAGGCTCGAAGGCGCTAACGCTGCGGCAGGCAATAATTGTTGCAGGCATACTGGAGTTTTCCGGCGCAGTGCTGTTCGGACAAGGAGTTTCCGAAACTCTCGCAACAGGAGTTGTGAATGCAGAAGTGTTCGCGGCCAAACCGCAAGTATTTTTGATCGGGATGGTGTCAGTGCTGATAGCTTGCGGGATATGGCTGCAAATCGCTACCAGTCGAGGTTTGCCGGTTTCTTCATCCCATGCAGTCGTGGGCGCGATCGCGGGTTTTAGCTGTGTTGCAGCCGGAATTAATGCAGTTGATTGGCGAACCATCGGCACCATCTCCCTAACTTGGGTGGCGACACCTGTTGCCAGCGGTGCTTTAGCCGCACTATTTTACAGTGTGGTGAAGTATTCGATTCTCGATCGACCAGATCCTCTATCTCAAATGCGCGAGTGGATACCTTGGCTGAGTGCAGCTATGCTGAGCGTATTTGGGATAATTGTACTGCCGTCTGTTGTGGATGTTGCTTTGGTGCAGACAGGGGCGATCGCTGCCGCGCACGATCGATTTGGCTGGAATCTTCCAATTCACGATATTGTCATTGGCATCGGGAGTATGGGGGCGATCGCCTTGACACTCAATAGCTGGAAAAAATTAGAATCAGTTGAGAAGGAAGAAGGTTCGGCAGCGGATTTTGTAACGGATGTAACGGATGTAACGGATGCAAGGAATAAGAAAGAGGGAATATTTTCCCAATCTCCCACTCTCCCCCTCTCCCCCTCTCCCCCTCCCCGCCACTCTCCCATCGAGCAACAAATGGCGAGATTTCAAGTCTTGAGCGCCTGTTTTGTAGCATTTTCCCACGGTTCCAACGACGTAGGAAATGCAGTTGCTCCCCTAGCTGCGATCGCCTACATCCGGCGCACAGGTTCCTTTCCCTCAGAGGATTTCAGCGTTCCCCTGTGGATTTTAGTCCTCGGAGGCGCAGGAATAGTCATCGGTTTAACCATCTGGGGCAAAAATGTAATAGCCACAGTCGGCGAAAAGATCATCGAACTCCAGCCAAGCGGCGGATTTTGTGCGGAATTAGCCACAGCCACCACAGTCTTGCTAGCATCCCGCTTCGGTTTGCCAGTTTCCACATCCCACGCTTTAGTCGGTGCAGTCGTCGGAGTCGGGCTGATCAAAGCTTGGAAAACAGTACGCTTGCAAACTTTGCTGTCAATTGGTTCGGCTTGGCTGGTGACAATTCCGATCGCAGCAGGTTTGGCTGCTATCATCTTCAGCATCGCCCAATCCATTGGGCAATTTTAGATTTTAGATTTTAGATTTTAGATTGAGGCATTTCAGAACAGTCAACCGTCAACAGTCAACAGTCAACAGTTAACTAATCCTTCTGATTGCCTCGGTTGGGATAAACTCGCGAAGGCAAAAGCTTCCAAGCCGCAGCATCTGCACCCCAGTTACAAAAAATCTTCACTGAAGCGAAAATTTTAGCGAAACGCCAATTATAGCAACGCTTCCATTCAGGAGGCCACTGGGCGGTTTCGTCAGCGGCTTGCAAAGCTCTGACTTCAGCTTCGAGTGCTGCGGCGTGGCGCTGCATGATGATTTCTAGTTGCAAAAAGTGTTCTTCGGGCGATCGCAATTTTTTGACATCCTAACTACAAACGTGATCAAGCGTATTCCAGTACAGTAGGGACACGGCAATGCCCATTAGTGTCAATTTAACGTCAAACCCAGTCACAGACTACTGTTTGACGATTGAGGCCAGATCCCCCCTAGCCCCCCTTAAGAAGGGGGGGACAGGAGTTTTTTTCAAAGTCCCCCTTCTTAAGGGGGATTTAGGGGGATCTAGACTTAGGGAAAAACGAGATTTATCAAGGCTTTCAGGCTTAAGTGGACACCTATGGGCTTTTGGAGTGTCCCTTTAGTCTCATAAAACTCACTCGGACTAAAGTCCTCACTACAAACGTGATAAAGATTATTTTATTCGACACACAAGCACGCGGGTTCCTCAATCACTTAATTCCTTCTCCAAGCAATGCCTTAGCTGTTGAGCCAGCACCTCGACGCAGGGCTTTCTCAGCATAGTCAGGTGATTCCCAGGAACTCTAATCACGTCTACTTTTTGGGTCGTTAATTCGCTCCAGCCAAGAGTCGGATCTTGATGATTCATGCTTAGCTTTTCCCTCGATCTAAACAGAGTAATTCGCTGCGGATAAATTTTCGGTACATAGCTGAGAGTTGCTTGACTATTAGCCTGAAATACAGTAAACATTGAGGGAATTGCCAGCTCGCGCCAGCTCCGTTCTTTTGACTCCTGAGATAGGATGCTAACCATAACGGCCTGTTTCCAATTCCAGCGAGACCAAAAATTAGCTACTAGATTAAGCATCTTATTTAATTTCGGAAATTTGACCGCAATACCGCCACTTTGAACATTTTCCGCAGCAGCCACCAAGCGAAAATAATCTACTACAAAAGGCCAGATAGAGCGCGAAACAGTAGTCAGAATAAACTTGCAACCGTCCCAAAAAGAAGGTTTGTTAGCAGAAACCGGCGCTAAAGTATCCAGCACAGCAAGTAAAGCCACTTCATCCCCCGCTGCGAGCAACTGTTGAGCCATCTCAAAAGCGACCAAACCTCCAAAAGACCAGCCTCCTAAAAAATAAGGTCCTTTTGGTTGAACGGTACGCAAGGCTGCGATATAGTCAGCCGCCATGTCTTCAATGCTAGTTAACGGAGAGCTTTCGCCGTCAATACCCTTTGGTTGCAGCCCGTAAAACGGTTGATTTTCTCCTAGCCCAAATGCTAACTCGACATAAGGAAATACGACGCCAAAGATGGGATGAACGCAGAAGAACGGGGGATTTTTACCGCGAGGCTTAATTGCAACTAAAGGCGACCATTCCAGAGAATTTGTTTCTGAAGATAGCGAATCTGCTAAACCTTCAATTGTCGGATTTAAAAAAAGATATGACAGCGGCAATTCGCGCTGAAATTGCTGGTTAATCTCATTGATGAGGCGGATTGCCAGCAGGGAATCTCCACCCAAATCGAAGAAGTTATCGCGAATGCCAACGCACTCTGCGTTGAGGATTGTGGCCCAAATTTGGGCGAGGGTTGACTCGGTTGGTGTGCGAGGTGCAAGGCAGCTTTGATCTATTGAATTGCTAGTTAGATTTCCCGGTACAGGTAGGCGCAGGCGGTCGATTTTGCCATTGGGAGTTAGGGGCAGAAAATCCATCGCCACAAAAGCACTGGGAATCATGTAATTGGGCAGTTGTTGTTTGAGCAAATTGCGTATTTCCCCGGAATTAAGCGTCTGATTTTGATTGGGAACGACATAAGCAACTAGGCGTTTGTTGCCCGACAAATCATCCACAGCAACCGCCGCTGTTTCTTTGACTGCTGGATGCTGAACCAGCAGTGCTTCAATTTCTCCCAATTCTATTCGATAACCGCGAATTTTTACCTGTTCGTCAGTGCGGCCTAAAAACTCAAGATTGCCGTCTGGAAAATAGCGAGCTAAGTCACCAGTTTTATAAATTCGTTCTCCTGCTTTCTGGCTAAACGGATTAGCAATAAATCGCTGGGTGGTTAATTCGGGGCGGTTCAGGTAGCCTCGCGCCAATCCGCTGCCGCCGATGTACAATTCACCGGGAATTCCAACGGGTACAGGCTGTAAATTTTTATCTAAAATATAGAGTTGAGTGTTAGCTATTGGGCGGCCGATTGGCGGTTTTTTGGGCTCGCCAATTTCGGCCAAACTTGACCAGACTGTCGCTTCTGTAGGGCCGTAAGCGTTAAAAAATCTGCGCCGGGAAGCCCAGCGTTTAACAATCTCCGGGGAACAGGATTCGCCAGCACAGATGATTGTTTGCAGTGCGGGAATTTCGGCGTTTGCAAGGACTGCTAGCAGCGAGGGCGGGAGGGTAGCGTGGGTAATAGCATTGTCCTGCAAAAATTCGATTAATGTTTGTCCGGGCAACAAAGATTCTTTCTTGGCACAGTAAAGTGTTGCTCCGGTTCCCAAGGCCATGACAATCTCAAAGATTGAGGCATCAAAACTCAGGGATGCGAATTGCAAAATGCGGTGATTTGAGTTTAAGTTAAAAGCTTCTATTTGAGCTAGGGCTAAGTTGTATAGTCCCCGATGTTCGATTAAAACGCCTTTGGGTTTTCCGGTTGAACCAGATGTGTAAATGACGTAGGCTAGGTTTTCTGGTAGGATATTTGTAGTTGGATTTTCTCGGCTTTGTTGGGCGATAATTTCTCTGTCGGAGTCCAAACACACTACTGAAAAAACTCCGTAATTTTCCGGCTGCGTCAAGTTTTGGGCTAAGTGCTGCTGAGTTACCAAAATCGACACCTGAGCATCTTCTAACATGAAGTTAAGGCGCTCTTGAGGATAAGTTGGATCTAAAGGCAGGTAGGCTGCGCCTGCTTTGATAATGCCTAGCAATCCGACGATCGCATCTAAGGAACGTTCTACACAAAGGCCCACTAAAACTTCTGGTGCTGCTCCCAATTTCTGCAAGTAATGTGCAAGTTGGTTGGCTCGGCTGTTGAGTTGGCGGTAGGTTAACTGCTGGTTTTCAAAGACGGCGGCGACAGCATCGGGCGTTAGCTCGACTTGCTCTTCAAATAGCTGATGGAAACACTGGTTTTGCGGATAATCTCTCTGAGTGTCATTCCAATCGATTAATAATTGCTGGTATTCTGGCGCTGTCAGCAAAGCCAAGTCGCTGAGGTGCTGTTTGGGATTGGCAACAATGGCTTCAAGCAGCGTTTGGAAATGTCCCGCCATGCGCGCAATTGTGGTGCTATCAAATAAATCTGTGCTGTAGACAAATTGCCCTTGAATACTTCCTGCATCTTCCCACAAGTGGCACTCTAAATCTAGCTTGGCGGTTCCCGCATCAAAGTCGATCGCCTCTCCAACGATTCCCGGCAATTCCAGCGCTGCTACAGGAGTGTTTTGCAGGCTAAAACTAACTTGAAATAGGGGGTTGCGGCTCAACTCGCGATCGGGGTGCATTTCCTCAACCAACTTCTCGAAGGGCAAATCTTGGTGGGCGTAGGCTGCCATTGCGACGTTTTTTACCCGATGCAATAGTTCCCGAAAAGTTGGATTTCCTGATAAATCTGCACGCAGCACCAAACTGTTGACAAAAAAACCGATTAATGCTTCTATTTCGCTCAGGTTGCGATTGGCGATCGGCGTTCCTACTGCAATATTTACTTGTCCTGTATAGCGGTACAGCAAAGTTTGAAAAGCAGCTAGTAGAGTGATAAATAAAGTCGCGCTTTCTTGCTGGCTCAATGACTTTAGCGCCTCGCTCAAAGCAGGTGATAGTGTTATAAATTGTTTAGCGCCGCGGTAGGATGGAACGGCTGGTCTTTGCCTGTCTGTTGGTAGATTGAGTGTGGTAATTCCATTTAACTGCTGCCGCCAATAAGCTAACTGGGTTTCTAATACTTCGCCCTGCAACCATTGGTGCTGCCACTCTGCAAAGTCGGCGTACTGCACGGGCAGTGCTGGTAAGTGCGAGATGCCATTTTTTACAAATGCTGTGTAGAGCGTTCCCAGCTCTCGAATTAGCACTCCAATCGACCAACCATCAGCCACAATATGATGTAAATTCAGCAACAATATATGTTCTGTTTCACTGAGTTGTAACAGCGTTACTTTGAATAACGGCCCGGCGGCTAAATCGAAAGGGCATTGCGCTGCATCGGTTGCGAGTTGCAGCGCTGCGGTTTCCTGCTGAGTTGGCGAGAGATTTTGTAAGTCGATTGTGGGGAGGGATACGGTTAGAATGGGAGCAATAATTTGTACGAGTTCCCCTTCCAAAAGCGTAAAAGTTGTGCGTAAAGTTTCGTGCCGCTGCACAATTTCATTGAAGGTTTGCTCTAAGGATCTTAAGTTGAGGGAACCTGTTAAGCGGAGCGCTGTTGAGACATTGTAGAAAGGATTGCCCGGTGCTAATTGATTGAGGAACCAAAGCCGCTGCTGGGCAAAGGATGCCGGGAAGACGAAAACTTCTGTTTCTTCGGGAAGATTAAGCTTTTCTTCACCAGCCGGGAGGGAATTGTCGGAAAGATACTGAGTCATATCAAATTATCAGGCAAGCCTCAAAGGAAAGCGCGTACAAAGTAGCCTACAAATATTACATAGATAAGATTTCATCTCTTTGATTAAAATCTTTACCAAGGCAATACTAGACTATAACTCGTTTCGATATGCTGCTTCATGCCGAGGTCGGTAACATTCACAAGATGTGTAAAAAACACATCAACATCGTCTATCGCTTTAGCCGTAAGCCGAACTTTTCCGGTTGCTGTTTGAGTCCAAGAAAGCGCGGGAATAGCAAAACCATGTGCAAAACTGTGCCGCACTCTTAAAATCTCATTTAGCTTCTGCCGAACGGCTAATCCGCTCAGGCTTCTTGCAGACCAAATCCAATCGCCAATAGGATCGTAACCAGTGTTTTGAATCAGAAGGTTTCGCGTGTTCTCCGCGTTTGGTGTATTAAATCTTTCAAGTGCGCGTTCCGCCGCATCTCTAGCAATAGAATGTACGGCATGAAATTTGGGATCTAAAGGATTTGCAGTTGCAGCGAAAAAGTTGCGAACGAGTTCGTTTATGTAAGCATCCCATACAGCAACAAATGCAGCTAGAGCGGAGTGATAGTAGACTTGAGTTTTACTGCGCGATATTGGTTGCAAGCGGGGATCTGTAGCTGTTTCGCGAAGTGTTCTAGCCGTGTTGGACGCTGTTTTGTACTTCAATGCTGCTGGTGACGGCACGGCGATTTCCTAAATACAGTTCACGAACTTTTCAAGTGCATCTCGGTACCTTTGCAATGACTCTGCATTCAATTGCACCTGCTCGCCCGCGATGTTTTTGGCTGCTGGTGTGAGTTTGTGCAAGGGCGTGCCAGTCGTAGCAGCGAGTACAGAACCGCTGGTAAAATCTGGGATTTCAATGAAGGTGTTACTCGGCTTGTCTTTGGAGTTAGCAAAAATATGACGGTGCTTCTTGTGTATATCATCCATCATCTGCATAATTCTCTGGTTTACAGCTTCGGATGCCTTGCTCGCTCTCCCTTTGTACAAAGTCAAATTTAGGCTCACGAATGTATGTAATTTTGGTACAGGTACACCTTCTTCCTTAGCGCGTTTTGCAAAAGCAATTCGTGCGTATGGCGCAGTATGGGGGTCGGTTATGGCATAGAGAATTGCGAGGACATTCTCGATCGCAAGACGTGAAGTATAGTCCGCTATAAATGGTACAATCAAGTTTTCGGCAGCCACAAGAGCAAGCTGTGTAGAAATAGCAAAAGTAGGACTACAGTCTATGAAGAATATGGTATCGCGATCGCCGCTATATGAACGCAGGGCAACCGTCAGGTCTCGTCCCCAAGTTAGCACCTGTTTCCACGAGTCATAAGGTATTTCCAACTGGGATGTTTGTCGGATTGCTTCAGAAATTATTTCCAGGTAATTGTCCCCGCATACAAGTCTTAGATTCTCTGGTATATTCTGATTGAATTCTCTCGGTTCGCATAGATATGGGGATACGTCTGCAACCATCCGAAATGGAGAATTCAGACGCGCTTCTAGATAGCCTGCTACTGTTGCGCGCGGAGTTTTGCTCATTAAAAAATGCAGCGCATCTGGGCTAGTGAAATATCCGCCAAGTAGCATTTCTGACACATTCGCCTGCGGACATAAATCAATTACATAGACATCTGTATCGGGGTAACGGTAAGCATATTCGGAAGCTGCTGCAAAGCAAAGGAAGCTTTTGCCGACGCCGCCTTTATTGTTCCAGAAAGCGTATGAACTCATGGGTATAATTTCTTTAAAAATAATATAATTTTCATGATTTCTCTTTGCTTTCTTGGTTGAGAGATGATAATTTGAACCTGCGGCTCTCGCGAGAAACAGGCACTAAAGCAGGAGCTTTAATTTTAGCATCGCTCTCTTTCAAACTCTCAACAATCTTAGATAATTCTGCAATTGTCGGTGCTTCAAAAACCCGGCGCAAAGGTAACTCTACCGCGAAAGCATCTCGCACTCTAGAAACAAGCTGAGTCGCCAGCAGAGAATGGCCTCCCAATTCAAAGAAATTGTCCCGGATACCCACTCGCTTTATCCCCAAAACCTCAGCCCAAATTTTCACTAAAACTTCCTCAATAGAAGTATGAGGCGCAACATAACCGCCAGCCCATTCTAACTTAATCGGCTGCGGTGCAGGCAAAGCGAGGCGATCGACCTTTCCGTTAGCCGTCACAGGTAGCGACTCCAGCACCACAAAAGCCGACGGAACCATATATTCCGGCAGTTTTTCTGCTAGATAAGCCTGCAACTGTGGCACTAATTTACGCGCTGCTTTAGCTTGTAAGGGATTGTTAGCATAAGAGCGCCAAGGACGCAAGTTATCGCTTCTGGTTTCTGGCACAAAATCTCTAGTTTCGCCCCGTGCAAACACTACATCGTAGCGCCCTTGACTGTCGGAATTAGACCAACTAATATTAACATTATACGGAACTTCCAAAGCATACCACGCTTCGGGATCGACTCCTAAATCCTCGACTTTTTCCACGGCTTTCTGCAACTGACCTGCCGTTGAAAATTTATCGACAACAGACAGCAACTCTGTCGCCTTAACTGCTGCCGTTACCCGCGCATTAGGCACATTAGCAATTCTTAAAACATCGAGTTGATTTTGCAATAATATTTGTTGCACCTTGGTAACAGTCAGATTCTGATTTTCATCCAACCAATCCAGCCGTTTCGATCCCCCCAACTCCCCTTGTGCGGGGGATTGGGGGCAGGGCGGTTTCATTCTCGGTAGGGGCAATCCCCCTGTGGTTGTCCCCATGTCCCAAACGCCTGTGAAATCGTCTGTGGGTGGGGGCGGGCACGGGGGCACCGCCCCTACAAAAGCCTGATTTTCGTGAGAATGAAACCGCCCTGGGGATTGGGGGGGATCTGTTTCCGACGCAATATGCAGAATAGCATTGTACCGAAAATCAGTTAACTCATTGTGATAACTACCGCGAATTAATTGAATCTCTACGCCGCAAATCTGTGGAAAGCGGTGTTTTAATGCGCTAAAAAAATCTGGTTCAATAACTAACTCTGTTTCTTGAAAAATTTGCATTTGTACTCTCTGCTGCAACTGTTCGCCCGCGAGAGAAGGTTCGGCTTGATACAGTTGTACCGAAGCGTGGAAAGCTTCCAGCAACGGCAAGCTGCGAACATCTCCGATGAATATAAAGCCGCCGGGAGTAGTTGCTTTCACCGCACCTTCTAGCACCTGCACGAGATAGTCGATATTCGGGAAATATTGCACGACAGAGTTGAGAATTACTGCGTCAAAAGCTGCTGTCTCTACTCCTTCAAAATCAGTCGCCATTTTCTGAAGCAGCGTTACATTAGCTAACTCTTGATTTGCCAAGTGCTGCCGAATATAGTTTAGCGAAATAGGTGAAAAGTCTGTTCCGCAATATTGGGTGCAGCGAGGGGCAATTTGGAACAGCAACAAACCTGTGCCGCAGCCAATTTCTAACACTCGGCTAGGCTGCAAAGCTAAAATTTGGGCGGCTTGATTGTTCGCCCAGTCGCGCATCTGTTCTGCTGGGATTGGTTGATTAGTATAGCTGCTATTCCAGCCGACAATATTAAATGTTGGATCTGAGTCAACAGCAGGTTGATTGTAAGTTTCATTGTAGAGCATTTGCCACTGCAAAACCTGTTCGTCCTGCAATTGCATTATTTGGTTTTTTTCGCGGGCAACGCTATATTCTGCATTCAGGGCAATATAAGCTACTAAACGTTTATCTCCCTGTCCATCTTCCGAAGCTATTGCTACAGTTTGCTGCACGGCGGGATGTTGAGCTAATAGTGTCTCGATTTCTCCTAATTCGATGCGGAAACCGCGAATTTTTACTTGTTCGTCAATACGTCCCAAAAATTCCAGGTTGCGATCGCCTCTGTAGCGCACTAAGTCGCCGGTTTTGTAAATTCGCTCTGCTGAATTTGGTTTAAACTGAGATGTTGCACCATTATCGAGAACAGGCAAGATGCCTGTTCCACAAGAAAATTCATCCCTTGTGGAACAGGCATCTTGCCTGTTCCTAAACAAGTCATTGAGAATGGTGTCTGAATTTGGTTTAAAAGGATTGACAATAAAGCTTTGTGCGGTTAAATCTGGGCGGTTGAGGTAGCCGCGAGCGAGTCCGTTTCCGCCGATGTACAATTCGCCAACAACGCCGATCGCCACTGGCTGCAAATATTTGTCTAATATGTAGATTTGAGTGTTAGCAATGGGGTGGCCAATTGTCGGGGCGATGTCTGTTTGCTCTGTTACAGGAATATAACCGGAAGTTGTGACGACGGTGTTTTCGGTTGGGCCGTAATTATTTACTAGCTTAAATGGATGGGATTTTAAAGGATGTTGTTGCAGTTTTTCGCCGCCTGCGAGCAAGATTCGCAGCGCTGTTGTTTGAGGCCAATCTAATAGCAAAAGTTTCTCGGCTAAAGGTGTTGGCAAAAAGCTCATTGTAATTGCTTTTGATACTAACCAGTTTTGCAGTTTTTCAGGATCTCGCCTGATGTCATCTTCGGGAAAGTAGATGCTAGCTCCGGCGGCGAGATAAGGCCAAATTTCCCACCCGCAAGCATCAAAGCCGATCGCTGCAATTTGGGTTGCTCGATCGCCCGCTGACACCCCAAACTCTCTTTGATGCCAAAAAACGAGATTTAACAAGCTCCCGTGCTCAATTTCCACTCCTTTCGGCTTTCCCGTGGAACCGGAGGTGTAAATCGCGTAAGCCCGATTTTCGGCTGTGGCTGCGCTGGTGGGATTGTCGGCGATTTCTTGGGAAATCATCTCCCAGTCTGTGTCTAGAAAAACAACCCTTGGATGGTTAATTTTATCATCTGACTGTGTTTCTAAATTTTGCACTTCGCCATCATCCACCAGGGAATTTATTCCCTGGCTCATAGCTGAAGTCGGCTGAAGCCGACTGGAAACTTGTCCTCCTTCAGTCGTCTTTAGACGACTTTCGCTATTAGACAGGGAATTTATTCCCTGGCGGGTAAGCAATACTGACTGTGTTTCTAAATTTTGCACTTCGCCATCATCCACCAGGGAATTTATTCCCTGGCTCATAGCTGAAGTCGGCTGAAGCCGACTGGAAACTTGTCCTCCTTCAGTCGTCTTTAGACGACTTTCGCTATTAGACAGGGAATTTATTCCCTGGCGGGTAAGCAATACTGACACTTGAGCATCTTTTAGCATAAAGCTCGATCGCTCAGCAGGATAGCTCGGATCTAAAATTAGGTAAGCTCCTCCCGCTTTCAGGATACCCAACATCCCCACGATCAGATCGAGCGATCGCCCGCAGCCAAGCCCGACTAAAACTTCCGCCCCAACCCCAATTTTTTGCAGATAACGTGCTAGTTGGTTGCTGCGGAGATTTAGCTCTCGATAGGTGACTCGCTCATCTCCAAATACCAGCGCCACCGCATCCGGTGCCCGATCGGCCTGCATTTCAAATAGCTGATGGATGCACAAATCTTGCGGATAATCCGCCTGAGTATTGTTGCATTCAACTAACAAATGATAGCGCTCTTGGGCGCTCAAATATTGCAAGTTGGCAATTCGCTGTTCGGGATTTGTCACAATCCTTTCTAACAAGGCTTGAAAATGCCCGATCAGGCGGGTAATCGTAGCTTCATCAAATAAATCGGCGCTGTAAATAACCATGCCGCTGATGCCCTCTGAGCTATCAACCCACAGCTTATTGCTGGGCGATTGCTTGCTTCCCGAACTGTTGGGCGATCGCTCCCACAAATGAAACTCCAAATCAAACCGCGCTGTACCCACATCTAACTGCTGCGGCCTGAGTGTTAATTCTGGGAATTCTAACCGATTCCCCGGCGCGTTTTGCAGCGCAAACGCCACCTGAAATAATGGATTTTGGTTCAAAGCGCGATCGGGGTGCAGTTCTTCTACTAACTTCTCAAACGGCAAATCTTGGTGAGCGTAAGCTCCTAATGCTACCTCTTTGACTCGGTTTAAAAGTTCCCGAAAAGTTGGATTTCCCGACAAATCTGTACGCAGCACCAAACTGTTGACAAAAAACCCGATTAATGCTTCAATTTCACTGCGGTTGCGATTGGCGATCGGCGAACCTACTACAATATCTTCTTGCTGCGCGTAATGGTAAAGCAACGTTTTAAAAGCTGCCAGCATTGTCATAAACAGCGTCACTCCTTCGCGCTGGCTCAACGTTTCTAAAGCCTCGCTCAGTTGTTTTGGCAGTTGCAAAAATTGCCTTTTGCCTCGGTAACTTTGAATTGCTGGCCTGGGTCTATCCGCAGGCAAATTTAACATAGAAATGCCGTTTAACTGCTGCCGCCAGTAAGCAAGTTGCGTTTCTAAAACTTCCCCTTGCAGCCATTCGCGCTGCCATTTTGCAAAATCCGCGTACTGGATCGACAAAGCCGGTAAAGGCGAAGGTCTTTCGCTAGCAAAGGCCGTGTAAAGTGCGCCTAATTCCTGAATAAGCACTCCGATAGACCAACCATCGGAGACAATGTGGTGCATATTCAGCATTAGTAAATATTCGGCATCATCTAACTGCAATAATGTGACTCGCAGCAACAAGTCATTGGACAAATTGAAAGAGCGTTGAGCTTCCTGGGCGGTGAGCCTGTTTGCTTCAGTTTGTCGAGATTCCTTTGGCAAGTTTCGCAAGTCCACTACATTAATCGGGAGGTGGAAAGCAGCAGCTATTCTCTGAACAGGTTGCCCCGAAACTACTGCTAAAGTCGTGCGTAAAGCTTCGTGGCGGCGCACAATTTCATTGAAGGTTTGTTGCAGCGCCGAAAAATTGAGCGAACCTGTCAAACGCAATGCTGCGGGAACATTATAAAAAGGATTGTTCGGTACTAATTGGTCGAGAAACCACAAGCGCTGCTGTGCAAAGGAAAGCGGTAGATTTCCGTCCCGCCCCATAGGAACAATCGGTGTAGAAGTAAAACTAGAAGTACGATTAGCTGCTTTTAAAAATGAAATAATTTCGGCTTTTTTCTGAGAAATTTCGGCGCGCAGTTCGGGTGTAAGAATTCCTTCAGGAGCATTGCAGCGCAGGATCTCGCCCTCAACAAAAATATTAATATCTAGACTGCGAAGGTAAGATAAAAACTCAACTAGCTCCACCCTGACAGAATCTCTGGCATTTGGCGATGAACTCGATATTTTTGGATCGGGCATTTTGAGTCATCCTGTCATTACTTGGGCAAATCAATAAAAGAAATTCGACCAGCGCACAAGCTAAGAGCTTAACTTACCCCTTGCCGACTGTGGCCTAACCTGAGTATGATTCTGTTTGAATCCGCAACCAAAATCCTACCAAAGGTTTCAGCTTATGCCGTTCATGCCCTTCAATTTCTTGTTCCTATGGCTGGTGGGACTGCTGTCGATCGGGGTACTTGGCGGAGGTATATACATTATTTACGAATGGTACATCGGCGAACTTGTAGGGATGTCCTACTTAGTCAGCGGAGTCTTGATGCTTCTTTGGTCTGTTGGCGGCCGCTTTATCAGTTTGCCGCTGTTTCGCCGCCCCGGTGCTGACGAACCCAAGCCGACGCGGACGGGTACGGTGCAGCGGGTAGAGAGGCCTGATGGCACTATTTTACAAGTAGAATTCTACGGCCCAGAGGACGGACAGCCGATTATCCTCTCCCACGGTTGGGGGCCAAACAGTATGGTTTGGTATTACGCGAAACGGCAACTAAGCGATCGCTTCCGAGTGATTGTTTGGGATCTTCCAGGTTTGGGAAAATCCACTCGACCAAAAAACAGCGACTACTCCCTAGAAAAATTTGCCCGCGATCTCGAAGCCGTCATTGCCATAGCAGGAACTAAACCTGTTATCCTACTCGGACACAGCATGGGCGGCATGATTTCTCTAACATTCAGTCGGCTTTTTCCAGAACTTCTCGGTAGTCGAGTAGCTGGTTTAATTCTGGTAGATACGACTTATACTAATCCTCTCAAAACCGCTATTTTTAGCGGTTTATTACGCGCTTTGCAAAAGCCACTACTTCAACCTATGCTCTACCTCACCATAGCTCTTGAACCGATTATGTGGGGAATGACTTGGCTGAGCTATCTCAATGGTTCACTGTACATCAGTGTAGAAGTATCGGGATTTAAAGGCACTGAAACGCGCGGTCAATTAGATTTCTCAGCTTTCTTATCAGCCTTGGGTTCTCCCGGCGTTCTCGCTCGCGGCACACTGGGAATGCTCAAATTTGACGAAACAAAAACTTTGCCATCAATTGACATTCCAGTGTTGGTGATCTGCGGCGATTCAGATATTGCCACTACCCCCCCAGCTAGCCTGCGAATGAAAGCAGAATTGCCTCAAGCAGAGCTAGTTACTATAAAGCGAGGAGGACACATGGCATTAATCGAGCATAACCAGCAGTTTGCAGATGCTGTCAGGGCATTCTGCACAGAAATTTCCTAACTAAAAATGTGAGTTAAAATCCTGTAGGTTCTGGCTGGGGATACCTTAAAATTCGGCGTTGCACAATTTGAGGATGGTTCTTGTCGGGTGTCCCGCCTGCTGTGAAAATACACCGGACGGGCGGGACGCCCATCCCACAAAACAATCAAAATCATCCCGCAATTATGTAATATCAAATCCGGTAGCATCGGAATTATTCATCTCTGTATTCTCTCCCTCTGCGTTCTCTGCGCCCTCTGCGGTTAAATCATTCCGATGCAACCGGAAACGATATAAGGCCTTAAAATTCCACATCTTCGCGCTCATTTTCGTCAGTTCTGGGAGCATCCAAACCTTTGGCAGCCCAGCGCATTGTCTCAATGTATTTTGCGAGACTCGCCACAGTCGGAGCCTCAAACAAACTGCTGACCGATAACTCGACTTGCAAAGCGTCTCGGATGCGAGAAATCAACTGAGTTGCTAGCAGGGAATGCCCGCCTAGTTCAAAGAAATTATCGTAGATACTAACCTGCTGTTTGCCCAAAACTTTAGCCCAAATTTTCCCGATCGCGTTTTCGAGATCAGTCCGAGGCGCTACATAATTTTCTGTTAGATCCTCGCTGTCTGTATCTATATCAGGCAAAGCGCGGCGGTCTACTTTGCCATTAGGCGTCAGTGGCATATTCTCCAACACTGCATAAGTTGCAGGAACCATATATCCTGGTAACTTTTCTTTCAAAAATTGGCGCAAGTCACTTGATTTTAGATTGTGACTTTCGGATTTTTCATCGATGCCGTCAGGAACAACATAAGCTACCAAATGTTTATCGTCGGGGATGTCTTCCCTCACAATTACTACTGCTTCGCGCACTTGTGGATGCTGGCACAAAGCCGCTTCAATTTCTCCCAACTCGATGCGGTAGCCGCGAATTTTTACTTGGTCATCAACGCGGCCTAAAAACTCAATGTTGCCGTCAGCTAAGTAGCGACCTAAATCACCTGTTTTATAAAGGCTAGAACCAGATTTATTCCTAAAAGGGTTAGGAATGAAAGCAGCAGCAGTTAAATCGGGCTGGTTGAGGTAGCCTTTCGCTAGTCCGTCACCGCCGACGTACAATTGACCTATAACACCGATCGCCACCTGCTGCAAATCCGCATCGAGGAGATAAATTTGCGTGTTGGCGATCGGGCGGCCGATGGGGATAGATGTTGCGGTTTCGGGTACGTCTTGCACGCAATAATAAGCCGAAAATGTGGTATTTTCGGTAGGCCCGTAAACGTGAATTAATTTAGTGGTTGGCTTTTGCTTGAGAAGTTTTTTAACCCATCTCATATCGACCGCTTCTCCGCCAAACAGCAAGCAGCGCAGCGAATCAAAAGCTTGCGGTAAAACTCTAGCAATTTGTTGAAATAAGGCAGTTGTTAAAAACAAAACGGTGATGCCTTGTTGGCGCAGTTCTAAGGCTAAATCGTGAGGCGAAAGGGTAATATTGGTGCTAATTCCCACGAGTTGAGCGCCGTTAAGCAAGGCTCCCCAAATCTCGAATGTGGCTGCATCGAATGAAGCGTTTGATGCTTGGGCAATTTTATCGGTAGGTTCTATTTTTATATAGTTGGTGTTGAGTACCAGGCGATTTACTGCTTTGTGGGTGACAGCAACTCCCTTGGGTTTTCCTGTTGAGCCAGATGTGTAAATAACGTAAGCTAGGTTGTCTGCTGTTACGGTGGTGGCGGGATTTTCGGCGCTTTCTTTGGCTATGTCTTCCCAGTCGCGATCGAAGTAAATCACCGAGTTTGAGAAGTCTCGGAAATTCTCAATCAATTTATCTTGAATTAGCAAGACTTTAACTTGAGCATCTTCCAGCATCAAGTTTAGCCGATCGCGCGGATAGCTCGGATCTAACGGTAGGTAAGCCCCTCCCGCTTTCAGTATAGCCAACATCCCCACAATTAGGTCGATCGATCGTTCTGCACAAAGCCCCACTAAAACCTCCGCCCCCACGCCCATTTTTTGTAGGTAGCGCGCCAGTTGGTTGCTGCGACTGTTGAGTTCTCTGTAAGTGAGGTGCTTGCTGTCGAAAGTTAGGGCGACATCCTCCAGATGCTGCCGGGCTCGCTCTTCAAATAACTGATGAATGCACTTATTTTGAGGATAATCTGTGCGAGTATCGTTCCATTCTTTGAATAATTGATTCACTTCATCCTCGCTCAATAAAGGTAAGTTAGCAATTCCTTGTTCTGGATTAGCCACAATGCTTTCCAGCAAAGTTTTAAAATGCCTCAGCATTCGGGCGATCGTAACTTCATCAAATAAATCTGTATTGTACACAGCTAAGCCTCTGAGGCCTTCCGAATCTTCCCAATGTTCGCCGTATCTGCTCCTAAAATTATCGGAAGCTTCCCACAAATACAGCTCTAAATCAAAGCGGGTTGTTTGAGTCTCCAAAGGGAAAGAACTCAACTTTAATTCTGGCAATTCTAGCTCGTCCAGCGGCGCATTTTGCAGACCAAATACCACCTGAAACAGGGGGTGGCGATTCAACGATCGCTCTGGGTGCAATTCCTCGACTAGCTTCTCAAAAGGCAAATCTTGGTGAGCGTAAGCTCCCAGAGTTACTTCCCGCACCCGGCCCAAAAAATCTCGAAATGTCGGGTTTCCCGAACAGTCTGTTCGCAGCACTAAAGTGTTGACAAAAAAACCGATTAATGCTTCTATTTCGCTGCGGTTGCGATTGGCGATCGGCGAACCTACAACAATATCTTCTTGTTGCGAGTAGCGGTAAAGCAAAGTTTGAAATGCTGCGAGCAATGTCATAAATAAAGTCGCTCCTTCTCGCTGCGAGAAGGCTAAAAGTGAGTCCTTCAGCTTTTTAGGCAGTTCTAAATATTGAGTTTTTCCCCGATAATTTTGCCTAGCTGGTGCAGGGCGATCCGTCGGCAAATTTAACACAGAAATCCCGTGCAATTGCTGCCGCCAATAAGCTAGCTGGGTTTCTAATATTTCACCTTGCAGCCATTCGCGCTGCCACTCGGCAAAGTCGGCATATTGAAGTGATAATTCTGGTAGGGGAGATGGCTGTTGATTTATCAAAGCTGTATAGATAGCCTCCAGTTCTCTAATTAGCACCCCGATAGACCAATCATCGGAGGCTATGTGGTGCATATTTAGCAAGAGAATATGCTCGGTTTCTGTCAGCCGCAGGATGGTGACTCGCATCAGCGGCCCGGTGGATAAATTGAAAGGGCGAAGAGATTCTGCTGCGGAGAGTTTCTTTGCTTCTGTTTGCCGTTTTTCAGGCGGCAAATCTTGCAAGTCTAATACTTTTAAATTAGTCTTGAAAGCGGCAGAGATTATCTGCACTGGTTGACCTGATACCGCTGCAAAAGTGGTTCGCAAAGTTTCGTGTCGCTGCACTATTTCGTTGAAGGTTTGCTCTAAGGCTGTTAAGTTGAGGGAACCAGTTAAGCGCAGTGCGGTTACTACATTATAGAAAGGGTTTTCCGGTGCGAATTGGTCGAGAAACCACAAGCGCTGCTGGGCAAATGATGCCGGAAAGACAAACACTTCGGCTTCTGAAGAAATATTCAGTTTTTGTCGATCGTTTGTCAAGGAATTGTCATAAAATTCGGATGCCATATCTGTTGCTCTTCGGGGATGGGATGTGTTAATTTTTTGATGGCGCGGGCTTGCTTTTTGACGGTGCGATCGCCTCTTAAAACTTTCGCGAGCAAAAGATCGGAACCTTTAATATAATAAATGTGGGTGCGGGAGTGCGGGAGAGACGCGGGGAATAGAAACGGGGTTTCTGGCCGCAAGATCAAGTTATCCGTTGAGGGGCTAGGAGTGACACCCCCCAATCACATTTAGTCGCAGAAGGGGTCAATCGATTTTAGATTTTAGATTTTAGATTTTAGATTGAAGCCTTGACCCCACGGATAAATTCGGGGGGCAAGTTTCATCGGATACAAGTTTTTTATTTCTGGACGGATGAATCACGTGGCGGGTATCCTGGATGCTTTCGGTCATTAAGTTTGTGATTCGGGTGCAATCGGGTGAGTTAGATGGGAGAATTACCGGGAGCAATTCGTGGAGAGGTCAAGCTGTATAGCAATCCTCAATGATTTGTGTAATTCTTGTAGGGGCAAAACCCACGCCCGGTTGCCCCGATGCAGGCTGGGGTAGGCACTCTTAGCACTACCCCTACATATTTTTACAACTGATGCGAGGATTGCTATAGTATGATTTCTAATTGCACAAAGTGTTCTTGGGGGGATTAAGAGCGGGATAGCTTTGCTTCACGCAATTTTCTCACATTTGTAGCTTAGCGACTACTATTGATTCAACAGTGTCCGCAATTTCTTAGATCAACTCACTAGAACTTGTGGCCTGATTTGGCAAAATACTTAAGAACAGTGAACGTGCAGTTTAAATTAGAGGTTATAGGCTAATGGCGCAGCGGAACGTATACTCGTCAAAGGACGAGCCAGAGGAAGTACAATCAGCAGAAGAAGTCCTCCACTCAGTAATGCAAGAACTGGACGCTTTG
Source organism: Microcoleus sp. T2B6 (assembly GCF_036700475.1). Lineage (NCBI taxonomy): Bacteria > Bacillati > Cyanobacteriota > Cyanophyceae > Oscillatoriales > Microcoleaceae > Microcoleus > Microcoleus sp. T2B6. The sequence goes on from NZ_JAUBOZ010000018.1 coordinate 47,368, forward strand.
CATCAAAATGTCAAAGGCCAGTTAAATCAAGACATTACTCGGCTGCAAACTGAAAAAAATCACCTGATTGAGGATATTGAAGACCTCAGAGAGCAATATCGCAAATTGCAGTCTCAGCAAATGGAATCTCTGTCTGGGCGATACATTCAGCAGCAGCAATTGTGGCTGAAGCAGTTGGCTCAAGTTTTGGCTCACAATTTGCAGGATTTGTTGGTGCAGCGGTTCAACGAACTCAGCGCTAACTCTGGAAATTCTCTCAGCAGCCCTATTCCCAGCGGCGAGTTCCCGATACCCCTGCCGCCGAGCAACTACGACGAACGCGCCTCGCAGTTGCTGGCGGCGCTGGATGAAAGGATCGATCGCAGTTTCCAGATGCTGGAACAAGATTTGAGCAGCTATGAAAGCGAGCTTTCCGTGCGGCTCAACAATATGCAAACCCTAGAGCGGCAAGGGGAAGAGCTGTTACAAAATCTCGTAAACCGCATCAGGGAAGAACTCGAAGAAGAAGAAGAATATCTTGAGAATCCTTTCGATGCTCAAGATTCCTATGTCGAGGAATCAACTAATTCTGTTAATTCTGTCCGCCCGCAACTTCTGCAGCCAACACCTGTGGAAAGGCCGCGGGAAGCCGTACCGGCACCCTCTTCAGTGCCCTCTCCAGCCACCGCTAAAGCACCTTCTGTACAGACAGGTTTGGTGCTGGCTTTGTCTTCGGCGGTGGTATTGTCGCTGTTTAATGTTTGTTTGAGAATTCTGATTAAAGGCAGAAATCCTCGGGTGGTTTTTGGCTTGTTTGAATTTCCGGGGGTGGTGACTCCCGGTTTTGGCAATTCTTTGTTGATTTTGTTGATGCGACTGATTGTGGTGATGGCTTTGATGCCGATATTGGCCACATTTCTGTATCCTTCTGTCTGGAAAGATATTAGACGGTTGTTCCAGTCGGGCGATCGAGCTTTGTGGAGCAAGGTTTTAGGAAGCGCATTTTTTCTGTTTTTGTCTCAGGTTTTGATTTATTTGGCGATCGGCAATATTCCAGCCGGGATTGCGATTACGATTTTCTTTATTTACCCGATCGTCACCGTACTAGGTTCTTGGCTCTTGTTTGGTTCTCGCCCTAGCAGAGTCGGCTTTTTTGCGATAGTCGGGATTACCGCAGGTCTGATTTTAGCTGGGTGGCCGAGTTTTGCAGCCCCACCTCCGGGCGGCGGCAATGTCGGGGTGGGAGTCGCTGCGGCACTGGCTTCTGGGATTACCTTTGCAGGTTACGTATTGCTGACGCAAATGGCCGCGGGCAAACTGCACCCAATTCCTTTTAGTTTAGTTAATTTCGCCGCAATTTTTGTATTTTCCTCTCTAAGTTTGTGGGTGCCGCTTTCGGACAATTTTTCTCCTAAAATAGACCAAAATGTTTGGCCTGGTTTGATTATCGGAGGCGTTATTTTAGGGGTGCTGACCCTGTTTAGCTATCTTTTGAATAATTTTGCCATCCGCTTTGCGGGGGCAGCCTTAGCGTCAGTAATTGGCACTTTGGGACCGGCGATGACGGCACTTTTTGCGTTTATAATTATCAATGAGAATTTGCAGCCTGTGGCAATTCTCGGCATGGCTGTGGTGACATTAAGCGTGGCTGCTATGAGTGTGGAACGCATAATGGCTCCTCAGAAGAAGGCTAGTTAAGGCAAGAATTTGGGCGATCGGCCATTCCCAAACCCGGTTTCTTCAAGAAACCGGGTTTCTCTATGCCGAGACAATATCAATAGGCTTATTGCATAAATCTTTGATTGATAGGGAAACCGCAGAGGCATTTCAAGATAGGAGAATGAATGCCTACAATTGGAGTCTAAACAACAGAAACAACCACTCGAAAACCCACAATACTAGCCTTACAATCCGCCTGATATCTGAGGCGACACGCGCTGCGACAATTCGGAGGATGATCGTTCCAAGAACCCCCCCGCAACAACCTCAGCGAAGAGTCCCCGTCAGACTCCCAAACGCTACCATCAGCAGGCGCACCGTTATAATTATTGTGCCAAGAATCCGCGCACCATTCCCAAACATTTCCGTGGAAATCGTACAACCCGAAAGCATTAGGTTGAAAACTGCCAACATCTGTCGTTTGAAAGCGATAAACTCCCTTGGGCGCGTCAGCGTAATTAGAATTTCCGTTGTAATTGGCTAACTCGCTGGTAATCGTTTCCCCAAAGTGAAACGGCCCCGTAGTTTGCCCCCGGCAAGCATATTCCCATTGGGCTTCGCTAGGCAAGCGATAATTCTTACCAGTTTTGCGAGAAAGTCGATCGCAAAACTCCACAGCCTCGTACCAAGATACATTTTCTACAGGTCGATTTGCACCTTTAAAACGGGCAGCATCGGGATTGAGAAATATTTTAATTTCCGGCAGCGCTGCAACTGCTGTCCACTGGGCCTGAGTGACTGGAAATTTGCTAATATAGAAAGAGCCTAAAGTTACTGGGTGCTGCGGTTTTTCGTCGCTGTCACCTCTATCTTTTGGAGAACCCATGAGGAAAGTACCGCCAGGAACAGATACCATTTCCAGCAGTGTACTGCTATCAAGATGCTCTTCAAAAAAACGCGCTTTGCCGCTGTTAACATTAATTTGCTTCCCGCGCTTGTCTACTGTCACCACCTGAAATTCAAAAGTGCTTTTGACAGCCGGAATTCTCTGCGATGCATTGTTCAATGGCGGAGTGGTGTTGGATTTTTCCCTCGGATTGACAGAGATATTGCTGTTGATTTGCCCGGTTTGATTGAGCGGGGTATTGATGGCAAGTTGTCCTCCCTTTGTCCGAAAATAATTTTGAGCAAGTTGTCCTCCATTGGCACAATGGGGTTGGGGAGGTAAAGAATAGAGATTTAAAGCTTTGATTACTTCATCAGCAGATTGATATCTATTTTTGAGATAATCTTGAATTAATTTGTCTAAAATATTTGCCAACTCGCTGCTGATTTTTGTGCCGGCTGGCAAGCGTTCTCTCCAAATCCAGCCGCCGTTTATCGGGTCGTAAAGGTCATCGGAACCGTCAATTTTTGGCAAACATTGAGTTAGCAGTCTCAGGCAAGTTATTCCCAAACTGTACAAATCGCTGCCGGGGAAAACTTGACCGCGCATTTGTTCTACCGGCGAATATCCGGGCGTTCCTACCGTCGTGCCTACTTTGCTCATCAGGGAGCCCGTCACTTGTTTGGAAATGCCGAAATCTATCAAAACTAACTCTCCCCGGCCTCCCCTTGGGAAAGCTGAATTCCGAAAATTTCCCGCCTTTGGCAGGGAGGAGTTAACAGAGGTGCGACGCCGCATGATATTCTCAAGTTTGATGTCTCGGTGAATGACCTGGCGATCGTGCACAAATTTCAAAATCGGCAGTACATCTGCCAGCAACTGCCAAATTTTTTCTTCGCTAAAAGCACCCTGCTGAGTTAATTCTGCTAGTAAAGTTTGCCCCTCAATCAACTCTTGTACTAAATAAAGTCGCTTGTCTTGTTCAAAATAAGCAATTAATCGAGGAATTTGGGGATGTTCGCCAAGTTCGTAAAGTCGTTTCGCTTCTTCTTTAAACAATTGTGAGGCTTTTTCAAGTGCTGAGGTTCCTTGAAATTGGGGTACAAACTGCTTAATTACGCAGGGATCGTCCATGCGATCCGTATCTACCGCTTCGTAAGTTCTGCCAAATCCCCCTTCGCCCAACAGTCGAATCACGCGGTAGCGGTTTCTGAAGAGAGGCGTGAGGTCGGACTGGCCGCAACTTTGACAAAATTTAGAGTTGTCGGGATTGAAAGGATGAGAACACGTCGGATTAGAACAGTAGAACATATCTGGGAAGAAATGATCCGGTTAAGGTTATGATATATCTTTTTGGCGCTCTTATGGAATACTAACAATTAATAATTGGTTATTGACAATTGACGGTAGGGAGGGCATTACCGGCCGCTTGTGTAGCCCCAAGGGAGAAAGTAGAACGCAGAATTTAAAACGCTAATTAATCCAAATAAAGCAATTTGAGGGCAAAAAATTCCAGCGCGATCGACCGATTTTAGCAACCCGCTTACCGCCGATATTCGTCTGGGGATCTTGGTAATTTCTTTACAGAGGCCAGTATAGTACAACTCGGCGATCGCCCAACCAACAAGCGATCGCACTCAAAGAACTATCCGACTAGAAACTAAGAAAGCGATTTCAATAAGCAATTCCCTCGCTTCATCGGGGTGTAAGAGTTCTACAAGCTCGATCGTCTTTAAAGGCGATCGGGGGAATTTCAACCTAAAATGTCATATTTCTGCTGCTTTCACCAATTTTGTAGTTCCGCTAAATAACTTTATTTTTGAATATTTTGACTAATAAAATAACTAATAAAAACAGACCACAGCATGATACTGACACTATTGTTTCGGTGATATTTGGTGAGATAAATATGATAAATCCCTGATCTTTAATCAAGGCAGAGAAACTTGAAACACAAAATGGCATGAAATATAACCTGAATGCCTGCCAATGATCTCTTTTGCCTTTACTAGAAGAAACACTTAGCATCAGACCCGTACCGATTACAGCACTTATACCAATTGAATTGAGCCATATCTTAACCGAAGGATCAAAATGAAAACAAACTACTATAACATACCAAATGAGATAGCACCAGAGAATAGCTTTATCTAATTTGATTTCGTAAAGATATTGAATCAACCCTTTCATAGCACTAGAAATGATTTTATTTTTTCATTTTTATTAATAAATACAACCAGGAAAATTTAATAATTATTAGGGAGGGATAGCCAAAGACCATTATAGCTAGATCAAGCGGTTATTTTTAGCTTAAAATCATGTTGCTTAAAGATGTTGCAGAGTGCTTTGCCAGCAACATATTTCATAGAGATAACTCAATTAACTGTTTCTCCGGCGCAAGTTCATTTTTTTGACTGGCGACTTCAAACCAACCCTGAACAGAATCTTTCAGCATCTCTAACAATCGGTTTTTAACTTTTTGATGTAGGTGGAAATATCGGGATCTGAGGCGCTTTTTACCGAGGCTTCGCCAACGGTTGCCAGCGCGAACGTGCTGCTGAGAACGGCAACGGTGAGGAAGGTCGCAAACTGTCGTTGGGGATGTACCATCATCGCTTTGGTCGGGTAGAGACTCGGTTTTTGAGCTGCGGCGGTGTCTTGTCGCTATAGGTAAATGGTAGCCCTCTGTGGTTCTTTAATCTCTCAATTAACCATTTGGGTTTTTCGCTAAACGATATCGACATCGTACCATCTGGAGCAACGCGATACAGCCATTTTGCCCCCGGACAAATAGACGACTTCATATCGGGAACCGATGCCGGCCATTTTCCGGTTTTGGCTGCTAGTGCTTTGACTTGCAGAATTTTCTGAGTCAATTCCAAATCCAGCATAGATTTAGCTGCTTTACTGGTTTGACTAGGAAAAATTGTAGATGTCCTACCTATATAATTCCACCACGCGAAGTCCTTTGCCTGGGCTGAATCAGAAGCGCAAAAATTGTGCTGGCGAGATGCTGCAAGCGATCGTTTATAGGCGTGATAAGTATCGATCGCACACAAGCGAACATAAGGTTTGATTACTGGCTTGAACCACACCAGGACATGAGATAAAGTCCAGTCTAAAATTTTGTCTTCTAAAGTTGGGGGATAGTTCGTTTCCGTCTGAAATAGTGAAAGTATTCCCAGACCACTAAGAGGGTCTGATGCTTCTAGTATTGAAGACCACGAGTATTTCCAAGCGAAGTCTTGCGAAAATTTGAACTTAGACAAATATTCTCCCTGCAAGGATGTCAATATCGATTCGCGGTAATCGCGTTCCAGCAAGCGCTGCTGCCACTGGGTCGGAAGGCGATCGGCTTTCCGCATCACCCCTGCTGGATATTTAGCCACAATCAAACCCACCAGTTGAGGGAGTAGGAGGGGGTTTTCTGTTAAAGGCTGGTTGATTTTCCAGGAGACTTCCAGCATTTCTGCTGCTGCTTCCGTCTGACCTTTACGGTATTTTTCTAGAATGTCTAGGGCTAAAACTCGTTGGGAATTAACCTGCCATAAATAAGGGGGTAGGCTAACCGTCATATCTCCTTCCAGAATCCAGGTAATATCTGTTCCCCAGTGCGGCACTTCATTATTTAAAACTTGCTGGCGAAGTTCTGCTAAAGCCGTTTGTTGGGAGGCGAGATAGCGCTGTAATTTCTCTGAAGGTGGATTTATGGTATCGTTTGGTTTGGCAATCTCAGCGTCTAGGTACTGATTTAATTCTTGAAAGAAACTTCCCCAGCCTACATTGAACCCCACTTTAGCGAAGGACGGCCTCAGCTTCAACGCCGCATCATTCGGCTCTGTTTTGGGAAACCGTTGGGCAAATGCTGCTAAATCCTGCTCGATTTCTTTTTCATGCACAGAAGCCATATAGTTGCCACCCACAATCCAGGCTGCCAGCAGTCCCGCCAACCCAACAGCCGAACCACCCAGAAATTTGAGCCACTTTTTCCGTCTGAACGATGGGTTTTGAATGTCCATAAACTCCTTTTTCGCGCGATCACACCTGAAGATAATTGCCAGAATCAATTTAAACTAAACCATTTTCTTCTACATCTGCCGATTCTTGATACTTTTAAAAGTTAAATATTGTTAAGACGAATTGGAGCGATCGGCGAGATTCATTTGGCGATCGCGCCCAGGTAATTTTGAAATATTCGGTATGGCGATCGAGTGTGGGAAACTACAATTCATCACATCAAATGAATAATTACATATTACTTTGGAGTTTGGGGCAACAATTGATTTAGTGCGCCACACAAGTATCCCTTCACCGTGTCCTTACTTGCACCCACCCCACTCGGAAGGGTAAAGATCATTTCAACATTTAATAGATTGCCGTCCATTGAGGCAAATACATCAATTGGCAAAGCACGCTGAAATGCTGTGGCGGGATTTTCGGCTTTCATTACACCTAAGTTCATATCCGTGCTGAGAGTCTTGATGCCCTCGCGCGCCAAAATTGGTCGTAATTGGGAAAATGCTCTCTCTATCGATAACCCCTCAACCTGAACACGTGCAGAAAAGGCAGCACCATTCAAAAAGTCCCCCTTTTTTTGAAAGCTTTCCTCGCAGGTTGTGGCAACAGCGGGGGTGGCTAAACACATGAGACCTAGACTCAAGACAAGCGATCGCATATTAACTGATTTATAAGAGTGAAACAATCATCAAGATCATGATGAACCATCATAGGATTGTTTGGCAAGTGATGCAAAGGTCTTTGATGGTTTTTAGTATGAGTTGCAGTCCGGTTAGTAAGCTGCTACGCATCTAAATTGAATACAGAGACGGGCAGGATGCCCGTCCCACAATAATTGTAGAAAAATTTACTGTCAAATTAGATGCACAACAGCTTATTCGATTTTATTCTAGCAAGTATAGAAACTAGAAGAATTAATGGTAAAAACTAAAATCGCGATCGCACCGAATGGAAGGGCGATCGCTCTACTGGTAATTTTAAAGTATTGGGTATTGCGATCGCGACCTAACGACTTGGTTCAGTTGCAGACCGCCCCGCAAGACCCGGAACACACACGTAGAAACAGGGCCGGCTTTCCGCTGCACGCTCATTGTTCGGCTACTGTTGATAACTTCTAGCTCATTTGAGCGAGGTTAATTGATTGTGCCAAAGTGAATAAGTGCTGCGCGTATCGCGATGAACCACACCGCGAGTGTGGCAAATAGGTAAAGGTAGAACCGAAGTATGATGAGATTGAATGTGCAATGGACAGCACTATGCAATGTGCGAAATACAACGAAGACCCACGCGGCGTTCACATACACTGTATCCACCTGCTTTGTGATGAACAGATATAGGACAAGCGCATAGAAAAGTACCGGAATCTCGAACAGGTTTTTTAAGTTATCCGATGGATTGGATACGCTTGGTGGCGAAATTTGTGCCAGTGCGCCCGGTACAGCAAGTTCTTTCGGGGCGAGCTTTCTACTGGTGATAAAACTGATACGGCGGATGTACATATACACCCAGACTAGGAGTGTTAGAAACACTGTGGCCAAGAAGGGAGTGAAGATTGCATCTTGCGTCATTTATACCTCTCAAATTTGATTATTGTGATAGTTGCTGGACGATAAAGTAGACGATATGCGATGTACAAGGCTGGAAGAAACATAGAGTAACGTAAATCCAATTAGAGGATGCAGTATCTCTAGGTGAAGAGGACTTTTGAGATGAATGCTGGAAAATTGTAGTCCAAGCAGGATTGGCAAACTGGCGGCGAGATGTCGTATCCTGCGTGAGAATGGGGCGATAAACGACCATCCCAGTAATACTAATGACAGCCCACTGTACCCTCGCACTAGCCAAACATGAATATTCCACCATGCAGGATTATGGAAGTAGGCAACTCCAACCGTTAATAACTGAGCAATCAAGCAGACATTAAAGATGATTGAAGTCACATAAAAGCTGATGAGTATCCCACGTGTGGGAGTGCGATCGGGCTCGATTTCCAAACAGGTTGTCATGTCAAGTTGCTTTTGAGATTACAAGGATAATATAATTCGAGTATTGCAATGCTTCTAGACCTCGATCGGGTACTCTTTTTCACAATCAAGCAATTTGGTTACAAGCCCCCGGATTCATCCGTGGGGTCAATTCTAAAATCTAAAATCTAAAATCTAAAATCGGTTGACACCATGACGATGGAAAGCCCCTTGCAGCTTTTATTTGAAGCGATCGACCAGGTAAAGGACGAACAAGATTTGCGATCGCAAGTCGTGCCCAAAATCGGTGAGTATTTTGCAGCTAAACGATCGGGAATCTTTTTCTTCGATCAACGGTCGTTGGTAGATAGTAATCTTCAGAAAATACTGAAAGTTGGGCTATCGATCGAACACAATCCTGTTGTGCGTTATTTAGCGGAACGTCATGCTCCTGTCCATGAAGCATTAGTGACATCATCACCCAAGGTTTGGACAATAATTTGTCCCCGCCCCGATCATTGGCACGTGATGGCGGGGCCGATCGTCAGTCGTGGTCAATTAATGGGTGTAGTGGGTTGTACGCGCGATCGCTCAATGCCCGCTTTCGATACAGAAAATCTAGCGGATTTGAGTGCGATCTGTTTGCATTTGTCTGTTTGGGCTGCAACAGTACGCGCGGCGAAGCTATCCCGTAGGGAATCGCAACACCAACCTTTCAAGACCTCACGCCTAACGCCTCGTGAATTGCAAATTGCGGAATTGGTTGCTTTGGGGCGAACCAACGCAGCAATCGGGAGGGAACTTTGGATTACTGAGAATTCAGTGAAGCAAGCTTTGAAGCGAATGTTCCGTAAGCTTGAGGTTTCGTCTCGTGCAGAAATGGTTGCACAGCTTTCGGCGACAAAATATAATTTGCCAAGTGTAAAAATGTCTCCATCCAACTTGATGCAGAACACCCACCAATAAACTTAACGCTAGAAACTCAGATAGCGATCCTCTTCGAGGGCTTCGCTAACGTACTTAATTGAAGAGCGATCGACCAAATGGTAATTTTTAAGTATTCGGTATTGCGATCGGGCGTTGGAAACTACAACTCATCAATCGTCACTAACCCCCCCTCAGTGAACTGAATCACAAGTTCTTGCTCGTCCAGCAAAGCAGTTCCAATCAGAGGCCTTCGCCCTGTAGCAAATACACGAACTTCTCGTTCTTCCCCGTCCCAAAGGATGATTGCTTCGTGAACTGCTACTAGGACTTCACTGTTATCTGCTAAGTTTACAGGCATATCGTACAGGAACGGCAACCCCAGTAAGGTAACTGCCTCCGGTGGCAAACATAGGTAGTCAGTGAAGCCCGTATCTATGACAAACTCGATCGGGAAAGTAGAGCCGCTTGGGAGGAGAAACGTCAACAAGGGCGATCGCGTGCCGATCGGTCACAATACCAGAAATCACTTGTTGACACGCTCCATTACACCACCCAACGAAGCAGCTACATTGTAACCAATACGAATGCCAAAAAGTCGAGCATACGGATGCTTTGCCATCAGACTACGTGCGGCTTTTAGCCCAGTTTTATCAACTTCGTAGTCACCTGTTTCTATATCAATGATGACCATCTTGCCAATATTCTCTTCTATTTCAATTTTTTGGCGGATGGTGCTCTCATACAAATGTTTCGCACGACGCGCGACTTCTTCACGACTCAAAAGGATTGTTTGCATACATTCCCTCTTTTTTATAATTCTTACTCTTGTTATGGATATGATAGCTCACTTACACTGCTACATAACGCTGACCGAGTAGGCACGAATTGCCCCATCTACTGTCGCAATAGTCAGACCATTCTCTAAAGCTTAACAGATAAGCATTCTGTCAAATGGATCGCGATGTAAGCGTGGCAGTTTAGCCAGTTGAGCTACGCTACTTTCATCAAGAGAAAGACTGACAATTTGATGCTGATCGCGCTGCTTGGGTAAATATGTTTCGGGATGCTCCGGCAGAGGTAACTGACCCAACTGGTACTTGACAATTGCTTCCCAGACTGAAACTGCACTCAAATAAACCTCATTATCTGGATCGCGAATTGCATCTCGAACATCTGTTGATAACTGGGCGTCACCACTGATGAACCATAAAAAAATGTGCGTATCTAGCAAAATCTTCATTTACCTTCAAATGCAGTGAGGATATCTTCTGGCAAAGGAGCGTTGAAATCATCTGGAACAGTAAATTCGCCTGCACACAAACCGAATGGTCGTAATTGCTTGCTGCTAGAAATAGGTCTTAGTTCGGCGATCGGCTTATCTGCTTGCAGGATAACAAAAGTTGCACCAGCCTCCACTGGACGCAGATACTTTGAAGGATCGCGCTGAATTTCGTCAACTGTCACGTTCAACATAAAAATTCCTCAGTATAAAGCTCAAAAGCAGTTTCATGGTCTTTTTCAACAACCGCAGTGAACGTTCTGATAAAGTTAAACTAAAGTAGATGAAATAACCATTATAACTGAGATAGCAACCTGTCGTACTCTGCGTGTGAACCAACCCAAAACCAAATCACAGTATCTCCATCCAACTGACCAACGGCTCGATAGTTGTTGCTGATTCTAGCAGAGTAGATTGGTAACTCTGGATGCACTTTTTTGAAACGCAGACTGGGATAATTTGGGTTTTCCTTGAACTGGCGATATGCCTCGCGTGTTTGCTCTTGAACTTGTTTTGGCAGTGCCGCAAAAGATTTACGGAATTCGGCTGTAGTACGGGACTTCACAATGTTTCTGGATCGAGTTCTTGGGTTTTACCTGCGTGATACTCAGCCATTGCGGATGCGGCAAGTTTAGCAAGAACATCGGGAGAACTCGCAAATGCTCGATCCCATCTTAGATCGTCTTGAAGTTCTTCCAAAATCATTGAGGCGATCGCATCTTGCTCACTTGCAGACAAGGTTTTCAACTTAGCGATCGCACGCTCCAGTAACTCAGTCATGGCTAGCACTCTCTTAGAATGAAAATGGCATATTATTTATTATCGCTTATTCTAGCAAGTATAGAAATAAGCACACTTAAGAGTAAAGACTAAAAAAGATAGTGCATCAACCTAACTATTAATTGGGCTGCATAATTATACGACTACCAGCTCCGCAATCTGTTCCTTGGACTTTCCAGAAAACATCATTGCCTTCCCGTCAGCCTCCACCATGAAGTGATGCCCATTGTCAGTAATAAAGTGCCAAGCGAGTATTCTTATGCCACCGTACTCATTCATAGTATCGCCTGCCGTAACGCGCTCAAGCTTATGGCCGGCTGCATCGCACAAGGCTCGTATCAGTTTAATGTATCTCGGCTCAGCAGCACGGGCCTGGGCGAGCCGGGCCTCGCGATCGGAAATACTCAATGCTCGTCGAGTGACTTCCTGTTGGATTCGATCTTCTGCTACAACAATCAGGCCGGGGCGCGCTTTTAACCAGTTAGCATTTAATCGTTCGAGACTCTCCTCTTGTGCGATCGAATAAAAGTCCTCATTTATGCCATTTAGCCTGTCTCTCTCAGCATTTTCGCCGAATAACTCACTCGAAAAGAACGATGCTAACTTTGTCTTTCGTGCTGTAACCAGCGCCTCTGCTTTTGCAAAAAGATCGGTATGTTGTGTCGCGCCGATTTGCCCAAGGCCTTCTTTAACTAGCGCGATGACAGCAGGCTGCCACCTTGTGTTATAGACAAACTGAGCAAAACCGCCATTATTCACCTGCCCGAGGTAGTAATCAACGTAGTAACTGAGGAGTGCGTCGTGAGAAATTTCTGAGAGATTCAGAAGCTCTTCAAATAGTGCATTCACAAAGTCAATATTTGATTGGAGCGTCGCGCGGATATCCTCGCTATTCATGCTTTCCGCTGAGATCACGACCGCATCTTTCGAGCCAAGTATGTCGTCACTCATTTTTCCGTCTCCCTCTTAGGCTAAAACTTTTTATGTTGCCCAACTATTAATTATATTGGAGTTGCAACATCGAATATAGCCTATCATGCTCTTTTAGGCTTTTTGAGGAACGACAATACTGAAAATTACATCAGCGTTCATCTGTGTTTATCTGCTGGAATCTGCGGTTTAAAAATCCCAATCTAATCGATTTACTTCGAGCCGGTATATAGAAAACCCCCAAACCCTTTTAAAAATTAAGTTTGGGGGTTTTCTTCCTCGCATCCAGTTCAAATCATAACTTACTCGGCTCGATCGCCGGAGCACGTAGAGAGACAGTTTTGTCCGTAGCAGCCTTAGCCACAAGCGACGGCACAGAATCGCGCAACTTTGCAGTCAACTGTACAGTAGTCGCATCGTAAACCTGAGTCAACATCTTAGGATACAAACCAATGCCAATAATGGGCACTAACAGAGCCGCAATAATAAACACTTCTCGCGGTTCCGCATCCACCAATTCCTCGTGTTCCGACAATTCCTTATTCTCAGGTCCGTAGAAGATTTCACGCAGCATAGACAGCAGGTAAATCGGAGTCAAAATCACCCCGACAGCAGCTAGAAATACCACACAAACTTTAAACACAGGATTGTAAGCATCGCTGGTTGCAAAACCTACAAACACCATTAATTCTGCTACAAAACCGCTCATTCCCGGCAAAGCCAAGGAAGCCATAGAACAAGCAGTCCACATGGCAAAAACCTTACGCATTTTCTGCCCCACACCGCCCATTTCGTCCAGCATGAGCGTGTGAGTGCGATCGTAAGTGCAGCCCACCATGAAGAACAAACTCGCCCCGATTAAACCGTGGGAAACCATTTGCAGCATGGCACCGCTCATTCCCAAATCGGTAAACGAAGCTATCCCAATCAGCACAAACCCCATGTGCGAAATCGAAGAATAAGCAATTTTTCGCTTCAAATTTCGCTGAGCAAAAGAAGTTAATGCCGCGTAAACAATATTTACCACACCCAAAATTACTAAAATCGGTGCGAAGGTAGCGTGAGCATCCGGGAGCATTCCCGCATTCATCCGCAGTAAAGCATAGCCGCCCATTTTTAGCAGAATTCCTGCTAGCAACATGTGGGCGGGTGCGGTTGCTTCGCCGTGAGCGTCAGGGAGCCAAGTGTGCAGCGGAAAAATTGGCAGTTTGACGCCGTAAGCTATTAAGAAACCTGTGTACAGGAGCAATTCTACATTGGGGGCGTAATCTTTAGCTGCGATCGCCCGCATATCAAAAGTCACCGTATCGCCGTAAAACGCCATCGTCAGCCCGCCAAGCAAAATAAACAGCGAACCGCCTGCGGTGTACAGGATAAACTTAGTTGCTGCGTAGAGGCGCTTCTTACCGCCCCAGATGGACAAAATCAGGTAAATCGGGACTAATTCCAGTTCCCAAACCAGGAAAAACAGCAACATATCCTGCACGGCAAAAACTGCGATTTGGCCGCCGTACATTGTCAGCATCAAAAAGTAAAAAAGCTTCGGTTTAAATGTGACCGGCCAAGCTGCTAAAGTAGCCAGCGTAGTAATAAAACCAGTCAGCAAAATCAGCGGCATCGACAAACCGTCAGCACCCACCGACCAATTCAAATCGAGTTGCTGCACCCAAGTATAGCTTTCTACCAGTTGCAAATCTGGATTGCTGAAGTCGTACTGAGTGTAAAAAGCGTAAACAAGTAGGGCAAAATCGATTAAACCCACAATTAGGGCATACCACCGCACCGTCTTGCCATCCTTATCGGGAATTAAAGGAATCAGCAAGGACGCAGCAATGGGAAACAGAATTGTTGTTGTTAACCAGGGAAAGTTAGCTGTATCCATTGCGTTTTAAAATGATCCATCAGTTATTAGGTTTAAACACATTTTGCCAATTTTGGCGTAAATTTTATACTTTCTTTAGACGGAACATTTTTTTTTGCTATTATTTGGACAAATTATGCGCTCGCAACAGTGAATTTTAATGAAAGATTTATTTCTATTGGCTAATTGTCAATGGTGAGTTATTGAGCTAATACCCCTTATTAAAATATCTTCTGGTGGGAAATGGCATTGCCCAAGGCGTGTCAACTTAAGCCGATCATCTGCAAGTCCGCGAGTCCGCCAGGGGTTGAAACCCCTGGCTAATAGCGAAAGTCCTCTCAAGAGGACTAATAGATATCTCCCAAAAAGCCAGTATTGAACTGGCAAGATGCCTGTTCCACAAGAAGAGGTTTAAGGAGTTCTTCAGTCCTCATAGCGAGGACTTTAGCTTTGAGACAGGGAATTCATTCCCTGTCGGACTGTCGGACTATCGGTTTTACCTGTTTGTTGACACTAATGGACAATGCCGTTTCCCTAAAGATTTAACTAACTCCAGAAACGATCGCAAAACCCAGAACTGCGACAAACACAATCAGGGCATAAAATTGAGCGCGACCGCTCTCAAAGTATTTCAAACCTTCGCCCGTAATCAGCGTGACCAAACCGGTCAGGTTGACGACACCATCGACGACTCGCAAATCCACTTCCATGACTTGTCGCGCTAAACGGCGGCTGCCTTTGACAAAAAGAAAATCGTTGATATCGTCGAGATACCACTTGTTGAGGGAGAACTCGTAAAGCGGTTTGATTTTTTGGGCGATCGCACTTGCGTCAATTTTACGGCTCAAATACATCAGAGAAGCCAAAGTAATGCCCAGCAAAGCAATACCTACCGAGCTTCCGCCCATAATCAAAAATTCCGTCAAATTGAACTCAGCAGCGTGTTCCAAAACTTCTTCGAGAGACTCGCCGGGCGCGCGAACAAACTGCTCGAAATAATTGGCAAACGGCGTACCGAGAAAACCGATAAACACAGAAGGTACTGCCAGCAACACTAACGGCAGAGCCATTGTCAGAGGAGATTCGTGAGGCAAATGGTCGTGCTCATCGTGACTGTCCCCAGTTGATGCCAATTCCTTAACGTTCATCGCTCCGGGGCCAAAAACAAGACCGGGTTGCAGGAGTTGCTGCTTGATGGCGCTGTCATTGCCCCGGAATTCGCCCTCAAAGGTGCTGAAATACATTCGGAACATATAAAACGCGGTCATCCCGGCAGTCAGCCAGCTAACAGCCCACAGAGCGGGATTTGCTGCGAAGGCGCTGGCGAGGATTTCGTCTTTTGACCAAAAACCAGCAAACGGCGGAATTCCGCAGATTGCCAAATTTCCGATTAAAAAGCAACTAGCGGTAATCGGCATATATTTCCGCAAGCCGCCCATAACTCGCATATCTTGAGCGAGTGCGGGGTTGTGGCCTACAACTGCTTCCATCCCGTGAATCACTGAACCTGAACACAGGAACAGCATTGCTTTGAAGTAAGCGTGAGTCATCAAGTGGAAAAGTCCGGCACTGTAAGCGCCGACGCCCATTGCCATCACCATGTAGCCGAGTTGGGAGATGGTGGAGTAGGCTAAGCCTTTTTTGATGTCATTTTGGGTAATCGCGATCGAAGCGCCCATAAATGCCGTAAAACAGCCGGTGCAGGCGATCAAATTCATGACTGCCGGCAGCCCTTCAAACACCGGGTACATCCGAGCGATCAGGAATACGCCGGCGGCTACCATTGTCGCGGCGTGGATTAAGGCCGAAATCGGTGTCGGGCCTTCCATTGCGTCTGGTAGCCAGACGTGGAGGGGGAATTGAGCGGATTTGGCTGCTGGGCCCAAAAATATGAGGACGCCGAAGATTGTCGCCAGAGTCGCCGAAAGAGCACCGGATTCAACTAAGGAGTGCAGGCGTTCGCCCATCACCTCAAATTCAAAGCTGCCGGTGGCCCAGTAAATGCCGAGGATGCCCAGCAGTAGGCCGAAGTCGCCGACGCGGTTGGTGACAAAAGCTTTTTGGCAAGCGTCAGCAGCGGGTTTGCGATCGTACCAAAATCCGACTAGCAGGTACGAACACATACCTACCAGTTCCCAAAAAATGTAAATCTGAACGATGTTCGGGCTGACTACGAGACCCAACATCGACGCGCTGAAGATGCTCAGGTAGGCGTAAAAGCGCACGTACCCATCATCGTGAGCCATGTAGCCGTCGGTGTAAATCATCACCAAAAAGGCGACCGTAGTGACGATCGCCAGCATCACCGCCGTCAGGGGGTCAATGATATAGCCCATATTCAGCGAGAAGTCGCCAGCAGAAGCCCACTGAATACTGCGGGTGTAGGGTGCGTGGCCCTGTAGTTGACTCCACAGCAATGCGAAGGAGAGTACCATTGACCCTCCGAGTGTGGAGACGATTAATATCGCATTCGCTTGTCGGAGTTTGTTGGTTGCCTGGTTAAAGGTGATTAAGCCTAGACCTACTAGCATTGCGCCTGCCAGTGGCAGGACTGGGATCAGCCAAGCGTATTGATAGAGCAGTTCCATGACTGATAGGTAGTTTAAAGTTTCTACTAGATAGTGCCACAATTCTTTACAAATTGTGGCACACGCCTGCGCGACTAGGCCAAAATACTCGATCCAATTCTCTAAGTATTGCTATAGCCGAGTGCCATCGCGAGCAAGACGATCGCACTACTTTTTTCATCGCAAGCGAGACGATCGCAATAAACGCCGAAAATTATTCAGGTGCAAACTAAAACTCTACGACAAATCTCACAGTTCTGTACCTTCAAGACGGGGACATTTATTTTGCTGTGGGATAGTTGATGGAAAAATGGGGAAAGCCTTCTGCTTCCGACATAAAAGCCGAAGACCTTCTCAACAAGAGCCGAATGCCTTGGAACCGTTACCTGTTGGCTACTTCCTGAAGTTGCAGCCGTTGAGATGGGGAAACTACGTGAGCCGCCAGCATCCAGGAATCCAGAGTCCGCCGCAGTTCCTCGCGTCCTTGGTAGTCTTCAAATCTAAATCGAACTTTATCGCCCTCAAACAAAATCAGCGTGGGCAGACTTGTCAGCCGATAAGTGTGAGCCAACTTGAAACATTGATCGGCATTCACCCCTACGAGCTTGACTTTTTCTGCCCACTGTGCCTCAAAACTCTTAAGCGTGGGGTCGATCGCGCGGCACAAACCGCACCAGGGGGCGGAAAAGTGAACTAAAACGGGGGTAGAGGCTTGAAACACCTCTTGTGCAAAAGTGCGTTCGCTAACCGACAACACCATGAGCCCTCAAAATTTAATAATTTTTTTCTATCCTAGGGATCATGCTACCAGTATATGTTCCTAGTTACACGCATTAAAAAAGGATGAATTTCCCACAGCAGGCCCGTAAAAATGACTACACCTAGATAGGAAGGGCGCAGAAACTCAAGCAAATCAAGGGTTTGACGCTTTTGTAGGATTGCCAAAAAAGGCATGATTGAGGTTCGAGATTTGATGGTTTCAAAGGATTCTCCAAAACGAGCCTGAAGCCGCCTGTCGCCGTGCCACACTCCGAACAGGTGGTGAAGTACCAAACCGATGGAAGTGACGAGGGTAAAGCTAGTGCCAATCCACAGGGTGTGGGCCACGCACCAAATCACTTGTCCCACCATTTGCGGGTGACGGGTGATGCGAATGATGCCAGTTTCGTAGAGGTGAACTTGGGGCTTTTGGACGGCGGCAATTTCTAGGAGGTTGAAAGTTGCTGGGTACAGAAACAGAAAGGAAATTGCCGAAAGTATCCAAACTGCGGGTTTAACTCCGGGGACGCCCTGTACTTGCCAAAGCTGTACGCCGTCGTAGCGGTGGTTGAAAAAGTAGACAATCAGAATGACGGCTAGCGGCAAACTGACAAGGGCAAACAAAACCCGGTAAAGTCTCGGCCCGATCAGCTTTTCACCTTTGGGCCGGAGGGCTGCTAAACCGCTGTGGGCGATCGCAAAAACCAGTAATAAGCCCAGAATAACTAAGTGGGAGTCGAGCGCCAAGTCGATCGTCATTGCAAATATTAAGAAAAGTTATTGATTCTCGGCCAAATTGTGTCACAAAGTATCTATGGGAGCATTCAGCGGTTATCAGTCAGTTAACTGTTCACTGTTCGCTGTTGACTGTTCGCTGTTCGCTGTTGACTGTTCGCTGTTGACTGTTCGCTGTTTGCTGTTCGCTGCCTACAGTCAACCGTCAACCGTCAACTGACAACTGACAACTGACAACTGACAATTTAGATATATGTCTGACCTTCCTTTCACTTTAGACCAGTTACGCATTCTCAAGGCGATCGCCTCTGAAGGAAGCTTCAAACGCGCCGCGGACAGCCTCTATGTATCCCAGCCCGCAGTTAGCTTGCAAGTGCAAAACTTAGAGAGACAATTGGACGTGCCGCTGTTTGACCGGGGGGGGCGGCGGGCGCAACTGACCGAAGCCGGACACCTGCTGCTGAGTTACGGCGAGAAAATTTTATCGCTTTGCCAGGAAACTTGTCGAGCTCTGGAAGACTTGCAAAATCTCCAAGGCGGTACTTTGATCGTCGGCGCTTCTCAAACAACGGGAACCTATTTGCTGCCCCGGATGATTGGGATGTTTCGCCAAAAGTACCCGGATGTAGCAGTACAGCTTCACGTTCACTCGACTCGCCGCACGGCGTGGAGTGTGGCCAACGGGCAAATCGATTTGGCAATTGTTGGCGGAGAAATTCCTACCGAACTTGTAGAAGCTTTAGAAATTGTTCCTTACGCTGAGGACGAACTGGCTCTGATTCTCCCTCCATCTCACCCGATGGTACAACAAGAAACTATCCAAAAAGAAGACCTTTACAAATTGCAGTTTATTTCCCTCGATTCGCAGTCTACGATCCGCAAAGTAATCGATCAGGTACTGACTCGCTGTGGCATAGACACGCGCCGCTTGAAAATAGAGATGGAACTAAATTCGATCGAAGCCATTAAAAATGCCGTTCAGTCGGGGCTGGGAGCTGCTTTTGTCTCGGTTTCGGCGATCGAAAAAGAGTTGCTTATGGGCGTCTTGCACAAATCTCAAATGGACGAAGTTTTGGTAACTCGCATTTTGTCGCTGATTTACAACCCCAACCGCTACCGTTCTAAAGCAGCAGAGGCTTTCAGCAATGAAATTTTGCCCCAGTTTGCTACTTATTCGACCATCCTGGAGAAGAAAGAACCCCCGGCGCTCGATTTGGGATTCATAGAAATAGGAACCCCCAACTCGGCGGGAAGTTAATCTCTTAGGTCGCTGGCAGTTAGCAGTTCGCGGTTAGTTGAGAAATCGAAATCTGATTTAACAATCACTTTTTCTTCCCTCTTCCCTCTTCCTTTTTCCCTCTTCCTTCTTCCCTCTTCCTTCTTCTTACCAAACAAAAATGGAAGTTTACTGCACCCGACCGGGCTGCCCGCGCCCTCAAAACTATTTTCCCGACCTCGATGACAGTTCGCGGCTGAAAACCGTGCAGCAAAAGTTTTGCACCGCTTGCGGGATGCCCATGATTTTGAGCGGGCGCTATTTACCCGTAAGGTTGTTGGGTCAAGGCGGTTTTGGGGCGGCATTTTTGGCCAGAGACCGCTATACTCCCGCGATGCGGCAGTGCGTTGCTAAACTTTTGCAGCCGTCGGTAAGTCTGACTCCGCCCCAGCTAAAAATCGCTCAAACTCTGTTTGAACGGGAAGCGGCGGTGCTGGAAGAACTGGGAAACGAACATTCCCAAATTCCGAGTTTGCTGGCTTTTTTTGAGCTGACTGTTACGAGTTTGCAGCCGGGAAAAAACGATCAGTTTTTCTATCTGGTTCAAGAATTTATTGACGGTGAAAATTTGGAGGATGAACTAGCTGTTAAAGGCAGGTTTTCGGAGGCGGAAACGGTGGAGGTGCTGCGGGAAATTTTGAAGGTTCTCGATTTTGTGCACTCTCGCGGTTCGATTCACCGGGATATTAAACCTGCTAATATTATGCGGGGTAAAAACGGTCGGCTTTATTTATTAGATTTTGGGGCTGTTAAACAAGTAACACAAAGTGTTGGGAGTGCAAAAGCTTCGACTGGTATTTATTCTTTGGGTTACGCGCCGCCAGAACAGATGAGCGGGCAAGAAGTTTATCCGGCAACGGATTTGTATGCTTTGGCTGTGACTTGTATTACTTTGCTGAGCGGTTTGCAGCCGACGGAGCTTTTTGATAGTTACAGAAATGAGTGGAATTGGCAGTCGCGCGTGCAGGTAAGTTCGCGTTTGGCTCACGTTCTCGATCGAATGTTATTATCAGCTCCCAGCCAGCGTTTTCAATCTGCGAGTGAGGTGGAAGCGGCTCTGATGTCTGGGCCTCAACAACCTTCTCAACCACCTACAGTCGTGGTGGCGCCGCCTCCGATACCTATTCAACCGACTCTGCCACCTCCTGTACGGGTTCCTGCAACACCTCCCGGAGGGCTGCAACCTTCGCAGAGATCGACTTTTTCGATTTGGGAGGTTTTGTCGGGGGCGGCGTTTACGGGTTTTGAGGCGGGGGTGCTGGCGATCGCCCTGACGAGTTTGCTGCCGTCTCCTGGCTTGAGTATCGGATTGTTGGGGATGATTGTGGCGGGTTTGATTTACGGGCAGTACCGCAGGGCGATCGAACAAACTGAGATGTTGATTATTGGCGCAGGTACTGTGGCTTTGCTGTGGTTTTTCCCGGTTTTACAGACGGCGGCACCTGCGATTTTTCCGAATTCTCCGATCACTGGCGTGTTGTTTGTGGGATGGTTGGGTGCTTTGGGTGCGATCGCTGGCACTGCTATTTTTCGCTTGATTTATAAGCTGCTTTCAAACATTTTTTAACTTGCACCACTGTCAGCAACAGGCTTTTCGGCCTGTTCCACAAAGAGTGAATTTATTGTGGGATGGGCATCCTGCCCGTCCATAAAAAGCTTAATAAATCAATTGTTTTTCCCGGTTTTACAGACGGCGGCACTTGCGATTTATCCCAATTCTCCGATTACTGGCGTCAGCAACAGGCTTTTCGGCCTGTTCCACAAAGAGTGAATTTATTGTGGGATGGGCATCCTGCCCGCAACAGGCTTTTCGGCCTGTTCCACAAAGAGTGAATTTATTGTGGGATGGGCATCCTGCCCGTCCATAAAAAGGTTAATAAATCAATGGAAAATCAGAAGTTGATTAACCCGAATTGGGTCATTGCTTGGGGCCCAGAAGCCCGATCGCACCCTGCAACTTGGGAAACTTCCGGTTTTGCCATAATCGGAACTCAACCCACCTTCAGCCCCAATCGGCGATTTGTGCTGGTAGGTGACTGCAGCTTCGATCGCACCCCAATGCTCAAACAACAGATTGACACAGATGGATTGACCGATTTGGCGATCGTCGGGCGGCTATGGGAACAGTACGGTACTAAAACACTGAGCTTGCTGTCAGGACAATTTGCCCTTGCTGTGTGGGATAGAGACGAGCAAACCTTGTGTCTGGGGCGCGATCGCGTTGGAGCCAAAACCCTCTATTACACCCGTGCAGGAACGACTCGCTGGATCGCGCCTCGACTGCGATCGCTCAATCCGTATCACGATCGAGAACTTGATTTAGTTGCTTTGCGCGACTACTTGTGCTGTGCGTTTGTACCCGGAGCACAAACGCTGTGGGAAGCGGTGCGAGAGTTGCGGCCCGGTAGCTACCTGTACTTACCGGATATTGAGGCGCAGAGATACTGGCAGCCACAGGAGCAAATTACTAACGCCGATCGCCCTTTGGAATGGCATAGTCAACAAGTGCGATCGCTTTTGGAACAACTGGTGCAGGAAGCGCTACCAGCGGGAGAACCAGTCGCAGCATATCTTTCGGGTGGTATTGATTCAAGTTGCGTCGCCGCGATCGCCACAAGGCTGCACGATCGTCCGGTGCACACTTTTTCGATGCACTTTGGCGCCCAATATCCCAGCGAGATTGAATTTGCCAACATCGTTGCGGCACATTGTGGCACTGAGCACCACGTTTTGGAAGTTTCGCCGCAGCAAATTTGGGAGTTGCTGCCGGAAACGCTGGCGGCGATGGATGATCCGGTGGGGGAAGGCTTGACAGTGCCAAATTTGCTGCTGGGGCGATCGGCAAAGCAATTCGCAGACGTGGTACTCAATGGCGAAGGCGGCGATCCGTGCTTTGGCGGGCCGAAAAATAAGCCGATGTTACTCAACAGTTTGTATGGTTCGATTCAGGGTAAACCAGATCCGATCGCAGCTTTCTTGACTTCGTTTCAAAAATGCTATGTGGATTTGCCACGTTTGCTGAAGCCGGAGGTTTGGGAAAAGGTGAAGAATGCGCCTTCCGTCTTTGCTGAGGAATTGCAACAGACAGAAACGACGTTTTTGAATCGGCTGATGCGGCTCAACATTGAGTTTAAAGGAGCCGATTACATTTTGACCAAGGTGAATAATCTCACGGCTGCGGCGGGACTAAAAGCTCGATCGCCTTTGTTTGATGCGCGGATGGTGGCACTGAGTTTGCAAATCCCTCCAGAATATAAGCTTTCGGGCGCGCAGGAAAAAGCGGTTCTCAAGGCTGCTGTGGCGGATTTGCTGCCCGATGTTATTGTCAACCGTCCGAAAAGTGGCATGGTGATGTCGATGCAGCAGTGGTTTTTGAGGGATTGGCAGCGGCAAGCGCGATCGTTGTTGCTGAATCGTCATGCGGCGATCGCGCCTTACCTCGATCGAACACTAATCCGCGAGTGGCTAAACTATCGTGGCGAAGTTTTTCCCCGCTATGGGTTGAAGCTGTGGCTGCTGGTGACGCTGGAAATTTGGTTACAATTGAATCGCCGTTAGGATGGCGAATTAAATAACTTACAATTAAAATTGTTATTGTGGGATGGGCGTCCCGCCCGTCCCAAAAAGACGGGCGGGACGCCCATCCCACTTTCAAGAGTGGAAGTTATTTATACCAATTTTAAAAAAGAATACTGTTGCATTCTTTTTTAAAATTGGTATAAAATCTAAAATCTAAAATCTAAAATCTAAAATCGAATGACCCCCAAATTTGTCGATCGACAGTGGCATTTTCCCTATGCGGTTTTCGCTCTTGTTTATAGAACCGAATTAAACCGCAGAGGGCGCAGAGGATACAGAGAAACGGAAGAGACAGATGAATCATTCCGATGCCAACGGATTTGATAGACAGTGTATTTCATAAACCTGGAATACGCTGTATATCAAATCCTCGCATCATTTGTAAATTTCTTGCTCCCTCCCCTTGGGTTCGGGGAGGGTTGGGGTGGGGTAAAAAATTTACGGCTCCTGCAAGGATTGCTATAGCTTTCCTGGGATGATTATGGGATGTTTGGTTTCACCCTTTTTAAATTCGCCAACAGTCTCTTGAAATCGCGCGCAATTCTTCAAGCCGCAATTTTAACCATCCGCATTTTTAATCCCCAATTTCCAGCACTATTTTACCGGTTACTGAGCCTGTTTCTAACAGTTCGTGAGCGGCTTGCGCTTCTTCGAGAGGGAAAGTTTTGCTGACGTGAATTTTTAGCAAGTTGCGATCGCACAAACGAGCACACTTCTGCAAAATCTGAGCCTGCTGTTCCTGTTCCTCCACCAATCCTTCTAGCATTGGTGTTAACATTAATTCCAGACTAATTCGCAGATTCCGCATTCTCGCTGTTTTCAAATTGCCCAAAGCCGGATCGGGTTCCAAAATTGTTACCAAATCTCCATAAATTTTCACAGTCGGAATAGTTTGGTAAAAAGTTTCTCCCCCGACTGTATCGAAAGCCAAATCAACTCCTTGTCCTTGAGTCCAAGTCAAAACCTCATCGACAACATTGGTATTTTTGTATAAAATAACTGAATCTGCACCTAGGTGCTTGACAAAATTGGCTTTTTCCTCAAAACTAACAGTCGTGCAAACCTCTGCACCCTGCAACTTCGCCAACTGTACCGCGACGTGGCCGACACCGCCGGCACCAGCTTGAACCAGGACTTTTTGACCGGCTTGCAAGCGCCCTCGATCGTACAGCGATTCCCAAGCTGTAATTAAAACTAACGGTGCCGCCGCCGCCTCAGCAAAACTTAAAGCAGCAGGCTTGAGGGCGAGAAAACGTTCGTCTACAACGGCAAACTCGGCATAAGTACCGATCGACCCGCCCAAACCGCCATTGCAGAAAAAAACCTCGTCTCCCACTTGGAAACTTTGCACACCAGCACCGACAGCCTCTACGACTCCGGCACCGTCGCACCCCAAAACGTGAGGAGTTTTCTCGGGGTAAAAAGTGCCGCGCGATCGCAACTTAGTATCTATCGGATTGATACCCGCCGCTCGCAACCGCACCAAAACATCTGTTTCTGTTTGTATAGTAGGGGCGGGGATATCTTGCACTTTCAATACGGACGGGCTTCCGGGGGTTTCAAAAACGATCGCTTTCATCATGGGTGTTACACTAGATCAGATAATCCCTAGACTTTATTGTATATTGCTTAGCAAAGCAACAAAAAAGTTTTCGTTTATCCCCAAAATTATGAGGGTTGTTGAAAGGCATTACATAGATCGGCAGCATCAGTTTTATAAACAGTTTGATGACTTATCGTTTCTGTCCCGAAATCTATCGGCTCATGGTAAATATTATATGAGGAAACACTTTTTTACTTCTGGCTCTAAAGTTGGTGATACCAGAATTATCAGACTGTTATCTGCCATCTTAAAACCTACCGACGACTCTAAATCATTATCGGCTAAAATTAGCAAGCAAATTCTCAAACAACTTGTTCACAATTGGGAGGATTGCCCAAAGTCAAGAATAGCTTATGACCGAGATACACCTCGATTTTTATTCCTCCGCAGCATCCCCCAATACAAACATAAAATCTGGCGACGTAACTTGTTAAGTCAGGATAACCAATCGATAGAAAAAAGGGGAGGGGACAAAAATAATGGACTACTTCATTTATCTCAAAGTGACATAATAATTTCTACAAAATCCCAAAAGATACTCAAGGCAAGGAGAGAGCTTGAAACAGCGCTCTACTTTGTTGAGGCTGTCCATCAAAAGCTTGTAACGTTGGTGGATTTAAATTCTCACCTCATAGCAGGTAGAGATTTAGAAATCGATCACCTCGTTGCTTTGGCATCTAATAAGCCAACATTTATTCCAACTATCTATGATAAAAAACATCTCAAATCAATCCATCAAAGTTTCAATCAGCGCCGAGCATTTTTACTGTCAAAACTTGACCCGGCAAAATATACCACGCGCCAAATCCAGCCAATCACCTTTAATCGAAACAAGCGATTAGAAAACTACCTTCATCAAACCAGCAGTTTGATTGTCAAGCGGTTGGTGGATGAGAAAATAATTCAGTTAATTATTGGCACGAATGTGAGGGGTAAACAAAATATCAAATTAGACAAAAAAAAGGATCAGATTTTTGTAGTAATTACTCATATCCCTATCCTAAAATTTATTACTTACAAAGCTGAGTTAGTCGGTATCAAGGTAATAGTTACACAAGCATCTTATACAAATAAGTGCAGATTTTTGGATTTAGAGCGGCTCGGTAAGCAAGAGTCTTACCAGGGTAAGAGAGGTAAACGTGGGTGGTTTCGGTCTTTGAATGAAAGTCGGATTAATGCTGATGTGAATGCAGCGTTAAATATGATTATAAAAGTAAAGGTCAACTCACCCTTAGAGGAGTGCCACAACCCTAGAGATGTGTTTGCAGTTTCACCTGTACGGGTTGCTCCTGTACAAAAAGAACCACAAAAAGTTCGGTAAGGTCAAGTATTGCCCGTTTTTTGTGAACTGTTAACTCTCTTGTCGCATTCACGGCGAGCTGAGCTTGTATTCGTTACCCATCCGTGACGATACTTAGTTATTTTTAAATAGATTGGCTTCAGATAACTACAATAATTGTCGAGCGGTGCTAATCGATGTTCGATCTAGATTTATTTTTTTACTTTGAGATTCTTGCATATCTTCTGGGATTATCGGCGACTTTAGCCGTGGTGTCCGCGATTTATCTCAAGTGGCAGCGAAGGCCTTCTAGTCTACCGCTAGCCCAAGAGCAACGGCAGTTGGCAGAATTAAAGCCAGATGATTTATCTGCCGGATTGAAAATTCGGAAAAACTTTGTGATTTTTCCCAACTCAAATCGGTTGCCGGCAACTGACAGCTTCTTGGGTAAAGTTTTAGGTATGGGCCCCGCTGTATTCTTTGCCAAGCAACAGCGCCTAAGTGTCAATTCTTCGCCTATTGTGGGGCCTGGAACCAGCAAAACCCTAAGTCTGAGCATTTCGGGTTCGATGGGGGAAAATCCCGATCGCCCGAATGCCGAGAATCCTCCCAAAGTTACTACTTTCGCCCAATTAGAGGAAGATTTGCTGGGCGAAATCCTAGCAGGTACTGATTCGCCGGGGGGAGCAGAATTCTTTGATGCCTTAGTTTGCCACTTAGCCTCAGCACTCGGAGTTCGCACAGCCGTCGCTGCCAAATCGATTAAGTCGAAGGCTCGCACCGATGCTGGTGCTGATAGATTGCAACTTATCAGTTTTTGGAGCGACGGACAGCAGCAGCCAAACTTTGAGTGGGACACCGCCAATACTCCCGAAGCGCGGGTGCTGGAGGAGGGAATGTATTCCTGTCCAGACAACCTCTGCGAAACCTTTCCAGAAGACCGCAGACCGGTAGTTACAGGTGCGCGCAGTTTCCTGGGAGTCTTGCTGAAAAACTCTTACGGCGAACCTTTAGGCATTATTTGTATTTTCCACGATCGACCCCTGGTGGAAGCACATCTTGCCAAATTCCGATTAATTCTCAATATCTTTGCCGGACGGGCAGCCGCCGAATTAGAGCGGCAGCGCCTAGAAGCCGCACTGTCTACTGTAGAAGCGAAATACTGCGCCCTGGTAGAACAAATGCCCGCTGTCACCTACATTTCTCCCCTCAACCGCAAGGCTGCCAAACTTTACATCAGCCCGCAAATCGAGACTTTTCTAGGTTATTCTGTAGCTGAATGGAGAGCCGATCCCGACCTGTGGCTGAAACTCGTTCACCCAGAAGACCGTGACCGCGTGTTAGTGGAAAACGCCACACAGAAATTCAGCGATGGAGAAGATATCTTCTGCGAGGGGTCGCTGGTTTCAGAATACCGCGCGATCGCCCGCAACGGCCGAGTCGTCTGGTTCCGCGATCAAGCGACCGCAGTTCGCGATGAAGCAAGCAAGTCTGTCATCCTTCAAGGCGCAATGTTTGATATCACAGAGACTAAAGTAGCTGCCAGCGCGCTGCTAGAAAGTGAATACCGCTATTACACCTTGGCAAAAATACTGCCTGTCGGGATTTTCCGCGCCGACGCTGCTGGAGATTGCTTGTACGTCAATGAGCGATTTTTGGAGATGGCGGGACTGACTGCGCCAAAGGCACTAGGCGAAGGTTGGGCCCAAAGTTTGCATCCCGAAGACCGGGAGCGTGTTTTGAGCCAGTGGTATCGCGCTGTCACAGACAAGTTGCCCTGTAAGTTAGAGTACCGCTTTTGCAACGGTGACTTCACAACCTGGGTATTTTGGCAAGCAGTGCCAGAAATTACCCAAGGCGGGGAAGTTCTAGGCTATCTCGGCACGTTGACCGATATCACCGATCGCAAGCAGGCAGAATTCGCGCTGCAACAGGCGGAAGAGAAATACCGCAGCATCTTTGAAAATGCGATCGAAGGCATTTTCCAGACAACGCCCGACGGACGCTACCTCAGCGCTAACCCTGCTTTGGCGAGAATTTACGGCTACGAGTCGGCCGCGGAATTGATCGCGAATATCCAAGACATAGACCGCCAACTTTACCTCGATCCCATCCGCCGCGTCGAGTTTTTGCGCGCGATCGAAAAACAGGGTTTTGTGTCTGAGTTCGAGTCCCAAGTTTACCGCGCTGACGGCACTACTATCTGGGTTTCCGAGAACGGCCGCGCAGTTCGCGATCCTGACGGAAATTTACTTTACTACGAAGGCACTGTCGAAGATATTACCCTCCGCAAAATAGCAGAAGATAAGTTAGTACACGATGCTTTGCACGATATGCTAACCGGTTTGCCCAACCGATCTTTATTTATGGATCGCTTGGGACACGCGATCGATCTTTCAAAACGCCGCCCCGAGATTTTGTTTGCGGTGCTGTTTATCGATCTCGATCGCTTTAAGGTTGTTAACGACAGTTTGGGGCATTTAGTGGGCGATCGCTTGCTGATCGCGATCGCGCAGCGCCTGGGAATCTGTTTGCGCGCTGGAGATACCGTTGCCCGTCTCGGCGGCGACGAATTCGCTATTTTGCTGGAAAATATCAAAAGCACCGAGGATGCGATCCAGATTGCCGAACGAGTGCAAGCGGAACTGGCAGAGCCTTTTTACCTTAACGAATATCAAGTTTTTACCAGTGCTAGCATTGGGATTGTTTGTTCTGGTTTTCCTCCGTATCAAAGGGAAACCAGCAAACTGTCGAGTCCCGAAAATCTCGGAAATATCGATCGGGAAAGTTCTTTGTCTTGCTTATCTTCTGACTCTCCTGTTCCCAATGCCCCGTTGTCCATATTGTACGATCGGCCTGAAGAACTGCTCCGAGATGCAGATGCTGCCATGTATCATGCTAAGGGATTGGGCAAAGCTCGCCACGAAGTTTTTGACTTAAGTATGCACACTCGCGCCGTCGCCCTTTTGCAACTGGAAAACGACCTGCGACGCGCTTTAGACTCCCAGGAATTTCAGCTTTACTATCAGCCCATCGTCTCTCTAGTTACTGGTAGAATCAGCGGTTTTGAAGCGCTGATACGGTGGTATCACCCGCAGCGGGGTGTCGTATCTCCTGGCGAGTTTATTTTAGTAGCTGAAGAAACTAGATTGATTATACCTATGGGCTGGTGGATGATGCGATCGGCTTGTCATCAGATCCACGAGTGGCATCAAAAATTCCCAGCAAATCCGCCGTTGACTGTCAGCGTCAACCTTTCTAACCAACAATTTAAACAACCGGATTTAATCGATCGCATTCGTGAAATTTTACAAGAAACTCAGCTTGACCCCCGCACTTTAAAGGTAGAAATTACTGAAGGCGTCATCATGGAGAATGCCGAATCAGCAGTCGCTATCCTCGCGGAATTAAAAAATTTAGAAATTCAATTATATATTGACGATTTCGGCACTGGCTATTCTTCTTTGAGCCGCCTGCACACTTTTCCAACTGATGCTTTAAAAATCGATCGAGCTTTTGTCAGTCGCATGACTGAAGATGAAGGCAACGAAGCGATTGTACAGACTATTTTAATTTTAGCCAGTCATTTAGGCATGGATGTAATTGCTGAAGGCATCGAAACCATCGAACAGCTTAATTTACTCCGAGCGCTGCAATGCGAATACGGACAAGGATACTTTTTCTCAAAGCCGATAGACAGCATTGCAGCCACACTTTTGATAGAAAGTCAACCCAAATGGTAATGAGTCAGGAGTCATTAGTCATTAGTCATTAGTCATCAGTCATTGGTAATTGATAATTGGCAATAAGAAGTCGAAAGTTAAAAGTTAAAACATTCTTTCTGACTAATGACTAACAGGGCTGTTTCATTCGACCTAGGGGCCGTGCTACCCCTACTCCCCGTGCCGGCCCTCTTGGTCTGATCAGCCGATCGAATCGTCTAGGTCGGGGGTAGGCACGGGGGCACTACCCCTACAAAATTCATGTTTTTGGTGAGAATGAAACAGCCCTGATGACTAATGACTAATGACTAATGACTAATGACTCCTGACTCCTGACTTAAACTTTCGCTTCCAAAGACTTGAGAAACTCAGTATTTACCCCCGACTCCCGCGTCAGGGCAATTTTCCCAGTACGAGCAATTTCCTTAATCCCAAATCTATTCAGAACCTGGACGATCGCCACCATTTTACCGGGATCTCCGACAACTTCCAATGTCAGCGTATCATCACCAATATCCACCACTCGCGCTCTAAAAATTTGAGCTAACTCAATTATCTCCGATCGCGTTCCGCTAACAGCATTAACTTTCAGCAACATCAACTCCCGTTCCACACAGGGAATTTCCGTTATATCCTGAACTTTAAGCACGTTAATCAACTTGTACAGTTGCTTTGTCAACTGCTCGATAATCTGGTCATCTCCGGGTACAACCATCGTAATCCGAGACACTCCCCCTTGTTCCGCCGGGCCAACGGCCAGACTTTCAATATTAAAACCCCGACGGGCAAACAAACCAGCAATTCGAGTGAGGACACCCGCTTCATCTTCAACTAAAACCGAAAGAGTGTGTTTCATTTATCCAAAAAGACGCATTTCGTGCAATTCTACTTTCGCCAATTCGCCTTTTAGCAGAAGTGCACGCCCATTGAACCTGCATTAGACATTTTATCGCGAGTTATTGGCCGTTCATCTGCGGGAAAAAACAATATATTTAAGCTGTCGGGGCCAGAGTCACGCCCGATCGACAATATCAGTCATAGATCGGCATAAATCCGCCCCCACCGGCTTCTTGTGGTCGATCGCACGCACGCGATCTAAGTTTTTTTGTGTACGAACGTACACAATTACTTGAGCGAATAAAAACTTTTCAGGTCTTGTCGCTGACGGGGACTGAAATTTTGAGACCCAATGGGTCTCAAAATTCCTTCACAGAAAAACCCGGTGTTGCAGCGACGGCATCTGGCGGCGGACTTGTTCTAGTCGATCGGGATTAATTTCTGCAATCGCCACACCCGGTTCCTCTCCAGCATCCGCCAAAATGGCACCCCAAGGGTCTATAATCATCGCGTGACCGTGTGTTTGACGGCGGCCGTAGTGGTGTCCAGTCTGTGCCGGGGCAATCATATAACAAGTATTCTCGATCGCCCTAGCTTGCAACAAAACCTTCCAGTGATCCTTGCCCGTGTAAGCGGTAAACGCCGCCGGCACGAACAAAATATCAGCCCCCTTGTACGACAAATGCCTGTACACCTCCGGGAACCGCACGTCATAGCACACCGAAAGTCCTAGGGTTCCCAAATCCGGCGACACATAAACAGGCGGCAAATCTTCACCAGCTTTCACAGTGTTCGATTCCCTGTAAGTAATGCCGTCTGGCACATTCACATCGAACAAATGGACTTTTCTGTACCTTGCCACTTCAGTGCCGTTTGGGTCTACCAGCAAACAAGTATTGTATACCTTCCCCCCCTCCGTCGGCACTGGAAATCCGCCGCCCAGAATCGTTACCTGGAACCGTTGGGCCATCGTTTTGAGGAATTTTTCGCTTTGGAGCCCGATCGCCTCTGCTGAAGCAATCTTTTCCTCCTCCTCTCCCATAAACGAAAAATTTTCTGGTAAGGAAACTAACTCCGCACCCCGACGCACTGCCAGGTCGATTAATTCCTCTGCCTGAACCAAATTTTTTTGCAGGTCAGGCAAGCTAGTCATTTGAATTGCTGCGGCGAGATAAGACTTCATCGATTCCAAATATTAGTCATTAGTCATTAGTCATTAGTCATTAGTCATTAGTCATTGGGAACTAATTTGATAACTAAATAGTTTATATCCTTGGCTTTAACCCATTTAGGGGCTGGCTTTGCACCAACTAATCTGGTTTGAGAGTTTTGATATTTGAGCTTTAAATTAACCTGTAACTC
Organism: Microcoleus sp. T2B6; assembly: GCF_036700475.1. Lineage (NCBI taxonomy): Bacteria > Bacillati > Cyanobacteriota > Cyanophyceae > Oscillatoriales > Microcoleaceae > Microcoleus > Microcoleus sp. T2B6. The sequence goes on from NZ_JAUBOZ010000018.1 coordinate 79,369, forward strand.
ATCACTCAAAACTCAAAACTCTCAACTTTTTTCTCCTAGGTTTTGCAACCTAATTTCCCTCAAATCTTAAGGCATCGGATGGAAAAGCAGGTCGGGGAAAAAGCGGTTAAATTCAATTAAAGCCGCGCCTTGAATAGATAGCCAAAGGATAGCCAATACTGGGGCGGTCGAAAGAAACTTGACAAAGTATTGCATGAATTCTGCTCCTGAAAATTCGAGACAGTTGGTAATTGCCGATCGATAAGCGCGCTAATTGCTAATTTCTAGTTAATTACTTAACTGTTAGCTATTAGCTCTTCTCCATTTCCCAATTTTAGCGGGGGGAAACAGTAATTTCGTCGTCCTTGGCAAACATTTCACCGCTGGTGATTGATGTGAGAGCTGCCAGAGGCCATAAAACGCCGCTCAGCATACATTTGATTGCCAAAGGAACGTCGATAATAATCTCTTTTTCCTCTGGGGTTGCTGATTTTTTGGTAACTTGCAGATAAGAACGGCCTACCCAACCAATCCAACCAGCCATATACAAGAACAGTATGCTAGGAATCAAAAAGTCCCCTGCTTTGCTCAAGTTGCCGTCTACGATTAAGTGCGGGTATCCTTCCGGGCCGCACATAGCTTGAGAATAGCGATCGAATCTTGCTTTCGCAGATGCGGGGTCGCCATTGGTAGAACGTGCATTTTTAGCCAGTTCCTTGAATTCGGGAGAGTCTTTGCACGGCACTAAATTGTAAGCCGAAGCAACTGGAGCAAAACTGATCCAGACACTCAACACTAAAATTGCAGCAAACAATCGTCGCATGGAATTGTTTCCTTTTGTTACAAAACAATAAGTTTTTGTACAAGCATTTCAACTTGCCGATCTGGAATCCAGATTACCGTGTTTGTTGACAGTGTAAAGTATCCACCATTAATGCGGCAAAGCCCAATAGAATGAGGGATTCCCGTTTTCATAGGTCAATGCTGAGCTAGCAATACCGCGAGGATATTCCTTCATTGCATCCGATGATGGCCTTACCTGTCGATCGGGCAAAAATCCCTTAACAATAACCTGAATACAGGTAGAGCGGGGGACTTGCGCCGAATTAGTTAAGCTAGCAATAACTAACCTATCAAATAAAATTAGCAGTTAATGGCAACCATTTTCGCAATCGAAACAAGTTGTGACGAAACAGCAGCAGCAATTGTTAAGAATCGTCAAGTTTGCAGCAATGTTGTAGCATCACAAATTAAAATCCACGAGCAGTATGGCGGGGTAGTGCCGGAAGTGGCTTCGCGGAGTCACCTAGAAATGCTCAATCAGGTAATTGCCCAGTGTCTCGGTGAAGCAAACCTGAGTTGGTCAGAAATTGACGGCATTGCAGCGACTTGTGCCCCCGGTTTAGTAGGTGCATTGTTAGTCGGGCTGACAGCGGCGAAAAGCTTGGCAATAGTCCATCAAAAACCTTTTTTAGGCGTCCACCACCTCGAAGGACACATCTACGCTTCTTACCTTACCGAACCCGACTTGCAGCCACCGTTTTTGTGTTTGTTAGTTTCCGGGGGACACACTAGCTTTATTTACGTCAAAGATTGCGGCGTTTATGAAACTGTAGGGCAAACACGCGACGACGCCGCCGGCGAAGCTTTTGATAAAGTCGCGAGACTGTTGCAGCTAGGATATCCCGGCGGGCCGCTGATTGACAAATTGGCCGCCCTTGGCAATGCCCAAGCATACCCTCTACCAGAAGGCAGAATTTCCTTGCCTGGTGGTGGCTACCATCCTTACGACAGTAGTTTTAGCGGGTTGAAAACCGCAGTTTTGCAATTAGTGCAGAAACTCAAGAAACAAAATAACAATGTGGGTGCGGAAGGCATCTTGCCTGCCTCTACAATTAATGATATTGCGGCCAGCTTTCAGGAAACAGTAGCCAAGGGTTTAACAAAAAGAGCGATCGACTGTGCCGTAAATTTCGGGCTTACCACTATTGTAGTCGGCGGGGGAGTTGCAGCAAACAGCGGACTCCGAAAACACTTACAAGCAGCAGCAGCAAAACACAACTTGCGGGTATTGTTTCCGCCATTAAAATATTGTACAGACAACGCAGCAATGATTGGCTGTGCAGCCGCAGAACACTTGCAGCGAGGACACACATCACCGCTAACTTTGGGAGCAAATTCAAGAATGGCTGTCAGCGATATTATGGAACTGTACAAGAGTCATTAGGCATTGGGCATTGGGCATTGGGCATTGGGCATTGGGCATTGGGCATTGGGCATTGGTACTAACTCACAAATAACCAATAACTAATAACAACAGTCAACAGTCAACAGTTAACAGTTAACAGTCAACAGTCAACAGTCAACCCAACGATGAAAATCCGCGACGCAGAAGAAAGCGATTTGCCAGCAATTGTCCAAATATATAACGCAGCAATACCGGGCAGAATGGCCACAGCAGATTTAAAACCAGTCTCAGTCGAAAGCCGCCTCCCGTGGTACAGAGAACACTCCTCCAATTCCTGGCCGATTTGGGTAATGGAATCAGAACAAAATATTGTTGGCTGGCTGAGTTTGCAGATTTTCTACGGACGCGCCGCCTATCAGCATACAGCAGAAGTTAGCATTTACGTCGCACCCGATCGCCAACGCTGCGGAATCGGACAAAATTTATTGCAATCGGCAATTGTGCGGAGTCCAGAATTGAAGCTAAAAACTCTCATAGGAATAATTTTTGCTCACAATCAGCCGAGTGTAAGATTGTTTGAGAAATTTGGCTTTCAGCGGTGGGGATATTTGCCACAAGTTGCCGAACTTGACGGCTTTGAAAGAGATGTCGTAATTCTCGGTTTGCGTTGTCTGTAGGGAAACGGCAATGGCCATTGGTGTCAACTTAAACTGTCAGTCCGCCCAATCCTTCCGTCCGCCCGTCAGTCCGCCAGGGAATGAATTCCCTGTCTAATAGCGAAAGTCCTCTTAAGAGGACTAATGAATCTTAAATTTTTCTTCTGAGTCCTCTTAAGAGGACTTTCGCTTTGAGGCAGGGAATTCATTCCCTGCCGGACTATCGGTTGTACGTTAAGTTGTCACCAATGGGCAATGCCGTGTCCTAATTTGGAGGAAACGGCAATGCCGTTTCCCTACCTCAATCTGTTAAAATTGTAATTTCATCCAAAGATGCGATCGCCACATCAGCATTTTCCAAATGACTAACCTGGGCCTTTCCCCAACAAATCCCGATACAGCCAGCCGCGCCCGCATTTTTACCCATCTGAATATCGCCCGCTGAATCTCCCACCATCAAAGTTGCTGCGGGATTTACTCCGAGTTTCTCACAAGCTTGCAAAAACAATTTCGGATCTGGTTTATGAACCGTTGAATCAACTCCCATTTCTAACTGAATGTAGTCAGCTAATGCGTGGTGTTTCACAAACTTCTGCACAACCTCAGTCGTAGCAGCCGAAAGAATTCCCAGCTTTAAACCCGCTTCCGAAAGATATTTCAGCACTTCCAAACTGCCGACAAATAAAGGAGAAACAGCACTATTTTTAAACATTTCGTCAGCTTCGTCAAAAGCGCGCCGCGCAATCGTTAAAGATTCCAGCCATCCTCTGCCGGTTTCGGCGATGTATCCCGCTGCAACAATCTCATTTTCCCTACGACTACCGACTGCTAGCAAGCCTGTGGGGTCGATGCTGCCAGGTTCGATGCCGAAAGCCATTTGTAAAGGCTCTCCAACGCCCGGAATTTGAGCGTCTGCGAGGCGCGATCGCTTCATCCCCAACAATCTCAAAAACTCCTGAGAATCCTCTAGAGTGCCGTCTTTGTCAAAGATTACGGCTTGGATATTAGAGAAGGTAATGCCCCGACATTTAATAGTTACCAAGAATCTGAACTCCGTAATATTTATATCAGGACACAACAATGTTGTGTCCCTACAATATCATGTGCGATCGATTAACCATAATACAATACGCTTGGGTTAGTGTGAAAAAAACCGATCGTGCGTAGGTTGGGCCCGTGAAACGGAGGGTGCGCTACGCTTGGAGCCCACCTACAGAAGAGTATTGAACCATAATATGGCGGCCGGGGCGGGTTTTTGAGATTGTCAATTATTGGCAGGTATTGTTGGTGAACCCGCCCCTACGAAAATCGCGCTTGATGACCGGAGATCATATCAGTGGCCGAGGCGGGTTTTTGAGATTGTCAATTATTGGCAGGTATTGTTGGTGAACCCTTCGACTACACTCAGGGCATCGCCCGCCCCTCAAAGAATCACGATCAATTGACATGATTTCTGTAGGGGCGGGTTCACCCTGATCTTCAACACAAATCCCAAATTCAATAAACCCGCCCCGGCCGGATATTACGATCGATCGACCGGACATGATATCATACAAAATATTTAAAATCGTCCTACTAAATTAGCCACCATTAATCCTAGTACAACCGGCTCGATCGGCTTAACCATATGCCTTTGAAAACCAGCTTCGATCGCCCTTTCGCGTTCTTTATCGCCTGCATAGGCAGTCAGCGCCGCGGCGGGGATTTCTCCTCCGGCTTCCGCAGCAAGAGCTCGCACTTCTCGAATTAAGAAATACCCATCTTCCTCTGGCATTCCGATATCGGAGATGAGCACGTCATATCGGCCCGGATTTTCAGTCAAAGCAGCGATCGCACTTCTGGCAGATCCAACTGCCAAAACCTCCGCCCCGTAGCCTTCAAGCACAAATTGTAAGAAGTCGCGGGTATCGATCTGATCGTCTACGGCTAAGATGTGCAAGCCTTCTAGAGAGGGGACGCGATCGCTAGAGGCGTTTAAAGGCCCTACCAAAGCAGTTGACTTTAAATCGATCGCCGCTGTCAACTCAGCAGGCAGCGATCGCAACGGCAATCTCACAGTCATTGTAGTTCCTTGTTCCTCACCCGGACTTTCGGCTTGCACCGTTCCCCCGTGCAATTCAACCAAGTGACGCACTATCGATAAACCCAATCCCAGCCCTTGATTCGCCTTAACGCTGCTGGAATCGCCTTGATGGAAACGATCGAAAATATACGGCAAAAATTGTGCCCCAATGCCTTTTCCCGTATCGCTGACTCGAAGTTGAGCATGATCCTCGATCGTCGATAGCATGATTTCCACTCGTCCCCCCGCCGGAGTAAACTTAATCGCATTAGACAGAAGATTCCACACAACTTGCTGCAAGCGATTAATATCTCCTAAAACACTCGTAGAAATCAACTCCGAAACAATTTGAATGTTTTTTGCCTCGGCTGATAATTGAACCCCCTCCAGCGCTGCTTGCACCACTAACCGCAGATCGATCGGACAAATGCACAGTTGAAGCTTGCCGCTGGTAATCCGGGAAATATCCAGGATATCTTCGATTAACTGAGATTGCGCCCTCGCGCTGCGCTCGATCACCTCTAAAGCCTTAGTAACGGCTGGTTCCTTCAGTTCCCCCGAACGCAGAATTTGTGCCCAGCCCAGGATCGGAGTCAAAGGATTGCGTAATTCATGGGAGAGATTCGCCAGAAATTCATCTTTACTACGGTTGGCTGTTTCTGCCTGTTGGCGGGCCAACTGTTCATGCAGTAATAACTGCGATCGTACAGTCTCAAACTGCTTGCGCTGCGTGATATCCTCGATCGACAACAGAATCATTAAAGCTTGATCTTCTCGTTCAAGTTTACAAGCATTCAGCAGCATGGTTTTCTGCCCGATCTGCTCAAACAGGTGATCCAACTCAAAGTTTTCAAGCTGAACATCACTAACCAGAATATCTTCCAGAATCCATCGCAATTGCGGGATATTCCACTGCCCATTTCCCAATTCAAACAGCGAAGATTGCGCTGTTTCTGGGGATGAAACCTGAAACGTTTCATAGAACGAGCGATTTGCTTTATTCACTCGGAAATCAGCATCTAGGACGACTAAAGGCGTTTGCACAGTTTCCACAATGGTTTCAGCATAATTTCGGGCCTCCTCCAAGGTTCTGGCACTGCGTTTAAGAGCATCGATATCGAGCAAAACCATCACCACACCGTCAATCTGGTTTTCCGTTGTCCGGTAAGGACGAATGCGGAGGTTGTACCAATATCCCGATAAAGTTTGAACTTCTTGTTCTTTCGTCTGGAGAGTATCAATCACCTCCAAAATCATCTGTTCCAAGTCAGGAACGTTCAGAGTTGAGCGGATGTCGCTAAAAGGCCGTCCAACATCTGTGGGAATCACACTAAAAATTTGCTGTGCCGTTGGCGTAAAGCGTCGAATCTGTAAATCGTTTGTCAGCATTAAGATAGGGATATTGATACTGGAAAGCAAATTTATCAGATCGTTATTGACCAGGCTTTGTTCAATATTTCGGCTGCGAAGTTCATCGTTAGTGGTAGTGAGTTCCTCGTTAGTGGCTTGAATCTCTTCTTTGGCAGTCTCTAACTCCTCATTCGTGCTTTGCAACTCCTCGTTGCTGGATAGGATTTCTTCGTTGGCAATTTTGAGGTCTTGGTTGAGACTTTCCTGATCCTGGATCACCGCTTGCAGTTGAGATTGAGCCGCAGTTTTTTCTTGGTTAGCCGCTGCAACTTGCTGGCTCAGCAGCTCAATTTCGCGCACTAAATCAGCTTGCTCGAAGCTTTCAGAAGGGAGAGTGCTGAAGTTAAGCACGGGGGGTGCAGCCTCTTCAAATACCACCAAAAAGTAGCGTCCTTCGACCGCCGGTGGCCCGAAGGGAATCACCTCAAAATTGACGATACTCGATCGTCCGCCCGATTCAAGCAATACCCTTTCTTTCCTAATGGTTACGTTCTGCGTTTGTGCCTGATAAATCGCGGTGCGAAGCTCAACCAGCAAGCCTGCCCTTGCCATTGCCAGCAAGTTTAAGTCGGGCGTTCCGGCTACCACTCTCAAGTAAGGATCGATGTCTCCCCGCACTTGCAGGATTTTCATCTGCTCGTTGACAACCACACTGGCTGGGGCATATCGATTTAAAATCAGTTGGTCAGTTTCTTGTTGTAAATCCAAGCTATTCGTAAAATTGTTTTTCACTTCCTCCCGTTCACGTGCTTTAGCGACGGGATAGGAACTCGGCGTAAACGAAAAATGGGGACGAGTCGCAGTCAACTTTTTGGCATAAATTTTAGACTTTTTATCCACTGAAGTAAACAAGTAGGAAAATTCTCCGGTACTCTCAGAAGTGCCTAACAGGAGAAAGCCCGTTGGCTTAAGACTGTAATGGAAAATCGGCATCACTTTTTTTTGCAATGACTCTCCCAAGTAGATCAGCACATTGCGACAGCTAACTAAATCGATATTGGAAAAAGGCGGGTCACTGCCTAAGTCTTGTCGGGCAAATACACAAAGTTCGCGGACTGCCTTGCTGATTCTATAGCTACCTCTTGCTTCGGCAATAAAGAAGCGAGTACGTCGTTCTGGTGAAACATCTACCATCTGGTTTTCTGAGTAGACGCCACACCTCGCTTTGTTGATAGCGTGTTCGCCAATGTCCGTGGCAAAAATCTGGATCGGTGGCTGAATGGCTCGATCGCCCAAAAACTCTAACAAGCAAATGGCGATCGAATAAACTTCTTCACCTGTCGAACATCCCGCCACCCAAATCCGAATCGGAGTTTCGGCCGATTTATTTTTGGTAATCGTGGGGAAAACCAGTTCTTTTAACTTTTCAAAGGCTTCGGGATCGCGGAAAAAACTGGTAACGTGGATCAGGATTTCTTCATACAGGGCTGTGACTTCAGCCGAATTGTATCGAAGATGTTGGGCGTAATCATCCAAGATTTCCAGCTTGTACAACACCATCCGTCGCTGGATGCGTCGAGCGATCGTCCTGGGTTTGTACTGGCTAAAATCAACGCCTGTGGTGGATTTCAGCAGCGCAAAAATAGTAGCCAGGGCATCTCCCTGTTCGGGCGATTCCTCAACTTTTGTCATGGCAAGCGGGCCAGTGAGAAGGGGATTGTGACTATAGTTTGCCAGTTCCTCGGCAATTTTTTCCGGTGGCAGAACGAAATCGACATTGCCTGTCGCAACAGCGGTATTCGGCATACTATCGAATTTTGCTGTGTCTTGACATTGAGCAAAAGTCATGCCTCCGGCTGCTTTGATTGCCTTGAGCCCGAGTGAACCGTCTCCGTCTCCCCCGGATAATACTACGGCGATCGCTTTGTGCCCGCGATCGATCGCCAATGAGGTAAAAAACGCATCTCCCGGCATATATTTGCCATAAACCTTCTCGCGCGGTGATAGTTGCAGGACGCCTTTAGATAGCACCATCTTGGTGTTAGGCGGAATAACGTAGACTTGATTGGGTTCTACAGCTACGCCGTCTTTTACCTCATTCACAGGCATTTGGGTGGTTCTCGCGAGAATCTCGCTAAGCAGACTTTTGTGATTGGGATCTAAATGCTGAATCAGCACAAACGCCATACCCGTATCGGCCGGTAAATGGCTGAGTAACTGCGTGAATGCTTCCAACCCTCCTGCTGAGGCGGCAATTCCAACAATGGGAAAGGGGGCATCGGTTTCGGTTAATTGTTCGCTGTCGAGGGCGGCTGGTGCGATGGCTTCGGGTGTATTTTCTGGAGGTAATTGAGGAGAAGTCATGATGTGAAGTCCTTGACTTCAGTTATTTAGGAGCCAACATATTGGTAAGCGTGTGGCTGGTTAATTTAGACTATTTTTATCAGAGCTTAGGTTATCACCAGAAGGCTGGTAGCTTAAGGATGAGATGTGGCTTTTAAGTAGGGAAACTCCAACAGCCTTTCGTCGTGTCAACTTAAGCTGTCAGTCCAGCAAATCCTCACGCCCACCCTCCAGTCCGCCAGGGAATGAATTCCCTGTCTAATAGCTAAAGTCCTCTTAAGAGGACTAATGAGTTCTTCAGTCCTCTTAAGAGGACTTTAGCTTTGAGGCAGGGGTTTCAACCCTTGCCGGACTGTCGGACTGTCGGACTATTGGTTCTACCTGGTTGTTGACACGACGAAAGGCTCTTGGAGTGTCCCTACCCGTTATCTGTTGGAGTGTCCCTACCCGTTATCTGTTGGGGCGATCGCAACAATAGGCTGGCAATAACCAAGTAGTATATCAGCGTTTGTACCTAGCTTTTTTCAGCGACAAGTGTAGGAGACAGCGGGATTACTGATTCTGTATTAATTCTAGCAGTATAAGCGACTTGTGCGCCTTGTATTCCTTTTAAATCTTCTACTCGTTTTTGAATTTCGGAAACTCCAGCAGCTTTTAATGCTGTTAAAAATGCTTCGTCGCTGTAAACATCTTCGGAAAAGGAAACTTCGTCACTTTTAGAAAGATTTTGAATGCGGGCGGCTTTGTTGACTGTAGAGCCAAAATAGTCGATCGAATTATTAAGATTTACCAGCAAAGCCGTACCTCGGTGAATGCCAATTCTGACTTGAATCCACTCTTGTTGTTGGCGAGTTGAGTTATACTCTCTCAAACAACCTACAGCATCAGCGACAGCCATAATTGCTTGTTCGTTGCTGATAAAGGAAGCCATGACCGCATCGCCGATGGTTTTAATAACTTTACCGCCAAATTTCTCGATCGACTCAAAGAAAATTTCAAAATGATCGCGAACAATATTGTAAGCTTTAGTATCTCCCAGTGTTTCGTACATTCTGGTAGAACCGGTAATATCAGTAAACATAATAGTAATCGCCCGAATCTTGACTCGCTCTCTTTCCGAGATTACTTGATTGCCGAACAAACGCTTATAATCCGGGTGATGAAGCAGTTGCATTCCTGACAGCCGCAGTGGCAGTTGTTCGACTGTCAATTCATCGGGCAATTCATCTGAATGCAAAATCAGCCCCGACAAATTGTGTTCGGTATTAGTTAATTCGAGCTTAACTTGTCCCGGACGCACGGCCAGCTCTTTTTTGTCAAAATCTGGGCCGGCCAACTGCTGGAGTTTAATTTCTTGTATGGCTTCTGTTTCTTCGCCTTCAACCTTTAAAATCCCTTTAGCTAAAGTCAGGGGGCAGCAGTAGCGGTATCTACCTTCTTCTAAGCTAACAGTCTCTGATTCGGTGCAGTATAAAGGCGTTACCAGTTGCAGTTTGCTCTTGAGTACGGGAGGGGGAGCGCAGACGGGCCGCAGTTGCGGGTCTTCGATTTCTTTGTTTAGGGAAAAAGTAACTTCGACACGATCGAGCAAATCAATTTTAAACTCGCGCTCGCACATCGGGCAAAAAGACATTTCTGATGTGTCTGCCAACTCCTTAAATTCTTCTGTAATCATGTTGCAGTGGGGGCAGTGAATATCCCAGTGCAAGTCGAAGGCACCGGCTTTCACTCCGTGCAGAAATTCGGAAGTAATTTTTTTAACATTCTTGACTGTATCGCCTGCTACGTAGTAAGGATTAATTCTCAATCTCTGCAAAATGTGGGAACCGGTTAACCAGTTTTCAATTTGGTCGATCGTTCCTTTGCTACAATTGGGACGTTTTTTTAGCTGTTCTAATTTTTCTTTTAATAGTTCGATGTTCATAATCCACTTGCCTTTGACCGTCAGGGCAAGAAATTTATAAGAATTTTGTTGTAGAATTTGCTCTTCTTGTTGGTTCTGCCGTGAGAATTCTGATGAGCTTGCACCTGTGCCGATGTCTCTAACCTTTATAAATCTTAACAAATTAGCACGATGAAGGCCATGCCTATTTAGGCAGATTGATCGCGCTGCCACTTTTTTTAATTCAAAGTGCGATCGGTGCATCGGCCTACAGAAAGATATTAAATCTCGGTAATTAAAAATGGGGAATTGGCAATTGAGAATTCTAAACCAATACGCTTGGGTTAAAACTATTTATTCCGGGCGATATCCCCCTAAATCCCCCTGATTGTTGGGGGACGCAAGAGTAAGTTCTTGTCCCCCCCTTGTAGGGGCGGTGCCCCCGTGCCCGCCCGGTTGCGCCAGGGTGATCGAGCTTCACTGAACCGTATTGAACTGTCAACCACCCAGCAGCGACTAATGACTAATAATTAATGACTAACTAAAAAAAAAGAGGGAGTTTTCCCTCTTTTAATCACACTAACTGCGCTGTTATTCTTCCGTCGCAGGAGGGATTTCTTCCTCTACATCTAATACTGCTTCGGGTGCTGCTTCTGGTGCTGCTTCTGGTGCTGCTTCGGGTGCTACTTCCGGCAGATCCTCTTCCATTGCTGAGGGTACATCTTCGAGTATTTCGTCGGAGAGGTCATCATCAGCATCAGTTGAGTCTACAGGAATGTCTATGCCTGCTTTAGCTTGCTTTTGAGCGAGCATTTTCTCGCGGAACTTAGCTGCCATTTCCTCAGCTTTTTCGTATACCAATTCGCGATTTTTGACCATCGCGCCCGGTTCCGGTTCCAACTGCTTGGTGGAGAGAGAAATCCGGCCCCTCTCGGCATCCAAGTCAATGATCATCACTTTCACTTCGTCGTTGACATTGAAGACGCTATGAGGCGTATCGATGTGATCGTGCGAAATTTCCGAGATGTGCAGCAAGCCGCTGACGCCGCCGATGTCGATAAAGGCACCGTAAGGCTTGATACCGCGTACTGTACCGATGACGACTTCCCCGACTTCGAGGCGGTTCATCTTGCGCTCAACTAAGGCGCGACGATGACTCAACACTAGGCGGTTGCGGTCTTCGTCTACCTCTAAGAATTTTAATGGTAATTCTTCGGCGACTAATTCTTCCTTCGGTTTGCGGGTACTTATATGAGAACCGGGAATAAAGCCTCGCAAGCCTTCTATTCTCACGAGTGCGCCGCCGCGGTTGGTGGCAAATACTTGCGATCGTACTGTGGCATCTTCTGCTTGCAGTTGTCGCACTCTTTCCCACGCCCGCATATACTCGATGCGCCGGATGGACAGGGTTAATTGTCCGTCTTCATTTTCATCGGTTAGAATGAAAAATTCTCTGGTTTCGTTAGATTGCAATACCTCTTCAGGGCTTTCGACTCGATTGATCGACATTTCCTGAATGGGAATGTACGCTGCTGTTTTAGCACCGATATCAATCAGAGCGCCCCTCGGTTCTATACTAAAAACTGTACCCGCTACTACATCGCCCGGGCTAAAGTGATAGTCATATTTATCAAGTAGGGCTGCAAAATCTTCGTGAGTAAAGCCGATGTCTTTGACTGTGGTTTTGAGATTGACCATGCGAATAGTTTCCTAGGATTTCTCTCCTTCATGTTTTTCGTTTGTGCCGGCAGATATTAGAGATTTTGGTGAAAAAGCGATTAACTTTTTTCAAAATCTTTTACTAAAGTCAGTTTTTGCTAACTTTTGCCAGGTGCAACTGCACACCAGCGCTTGCCATTACTGTTACTCCATACTCTGTGTTAAAACGTTGAATCTTAACATTCCGAGTCAAGTAGACTATTTTGACACTCTCAGGTATAAATAAACTGAGATTCTTCGTTCAACGAGCCGACTTGCTGGCGACAGGATTACTCCCGTCTAAGTAGAGGTCGGTTTCTCCAGAAGCGTAAATTTCGGTATGCCCTACCGTATTTAATTAGGCACCGATCTTTAGTTAGGTTTTGTTCAAATGCGAGCTTTCCTAAACTGCAACACCGTTAGGTGTGACTACGCACTCAACTAATCCAGTTAAGTTTTTACGTTGTCTAGTTATACTCTATTTTAGACCGATGACGATCATATCACACCCAGCACTGTTACTGAGAAAAAAGAACACTCGCTCGAGTCAGTAACTCAGGGCTTAAGCCACTGAGCTTGTAAGAGAAATCGAACAAGCTGTACTGACCAGCCTAAGCCCTTCGCGGGCTACGTTATTAAGGTCACGACACCCTGGGATGCGAAGCTAGTCCCTCGCTCTGTCGCTGGTAGTTAAACAGTCTTAAAGTCCCTGAGACAGTGCTGCCAGCTTAACAAGCCTTTATAACCTTGGCGAAGCTAACATTACCCCGCAAGGGAAACTGAGGCAACCATACCTCGTCGGAGGGGCAACCATACCCCTCCAACCCCGAAAGGGGATTCAAGGCGATTGAAATCGCCGGGTCGTTTTCCACGAGCGGGCTGAAGCCACTGAGTTTCCCACTTACCGAGTGTTTTTTATGAGAGTCCCTTGAGTCGCTATTCCTCTGGGCCTTCCTCGCGACACGGTTTTCCATCTCAAGCGAATATTTCTCTAAATTAATTTAAGCGAGCTTAGCTGGGAGTAGCGCAGGATGCTGGGCTTTCTCGATCGACTGATTCCGAATCCGGCAAATCTGCGTCAAAATTCGGTCTAGTTTCTGTAACTTCAGCTTCGTTGAGGGGATTCTGAAGGTGATTTAGGGTATCTACAAAATCTCGGATGCCTCGAAATTGCCGATATACGGAGGCAAAACGGACATAAGCGACTTCGCTGAGCGGCCGCAGGTGCAACAGCACCAGTTCCCCTATTTCTGAACTGGCGATTTCTCGGAGCGATCGACCTTGGAGTTGGGCCTCGATTTCTTCGGCGAGAGTTTCGAGATGCCCGGAAGACAAACCGGTTTTTTCGCAGGCCCGAATCAATCCCCGAACTAATTTTGACCTGTCAAAAGATTCGCGCTTGCCGTCCCGCTTGATCACCGTAATCGGCACAAATTCTATGCGTTCGTAAGTTGTGAAGCGGTGCTGGCAGTTCAAACACTCACGCCGCCGACGGATGCTTTGACCTGATTCGGCTGAACGCGATTCTAGAACGCGGCTATTTGTGTGTTGGCAGGAGGAACAGCGCATGATTGCTGATTTTAACAGGCATTGCCAGCAAATTGCCATTCATCTAACCGCTTGGGGTCTGATGAATGGCTGGACTAGAAAAATCACTTAGCACACAGCGGTGAAAGAGTCCCGCACCAAATTAGATCACTATGATGCGGGCTAACCGCAGTCCGGTTCAGGATATTTTGGACTTACCGCAGGCGTATAGCTAATTATTTGCCAATCCGGGGAGGTTCCCGAAATGCGATCGCAAAAAATAGTACGCCTATGGCTAAAGCCAGAATCAAAATGTAAGCAACACTTTCCATGTTAAATTTTCCCTATCTTCCCTTGCCGTATTATTTTATCGTGAACAAACCTGACGGTCAACTGAGTACAGTTAGACCGCAGGCTTCTTTTTCCTTTTTTTCAAAGGCTTTTTATAGTGAGGTAGTTCCACCCCCACTTGCTAATATAGTATCAGAGTATTTCCCGATCATCTTGGGGTTTAAAAGAATAATTGTCGGTTTCGGTACCGAAACCCGACGAGCCTTTCATCCCAAGGAGTAATTCCCAACGGGGTAATTCGCGCAGCGCTCAGATTAATCCCCTCTAAATATACGCCCGGAACTTCCCGGCTGGTAGTTAATTGCTGGTTTTATTCTTAACTAAAAAAACCCGGTTTCTTAAAGAAACCGGGTTTTTGTGTAGCGGGGAAGTTTCCCCCCTACCCAGAGGCTGGCGAAATTTAGAGAGGTTCTTCTCTTCTGGTGGTCACGTCGCCCAGTTTTTGGAACAGGCCCCACTCGACTTGTTCTTCCAGGTCAGCCTCAACTCCAGCAAACACGTCGCGGAAAATAGTCCGAGAACCGTGCCAGATATGGCCGAAGAAGAACAGCAAAGCAAAGCAAACGTGTCCGAATGTGAACCAACCGCGAGTCGAAGTGCGGAACACCCCGTCAGAATTCAAGGTTTCGCGATCGAATTCAAATACTTCACCTTTTTGAGCAGCGCGAGCAAACTTCTTAACATCTAGAGGATTATTAAAGGTTTGACCGTTAAGTTCGCCGCCGTAGAAGCTGACGGTAACTCCGCTTTGTTCAAAGCTGTATTTTGATTCAGCACGGCGGAAGGGGATGTCAGCGCGAACGACCCCATCTTTGTCCGTCAAAATTACTGGGAAGGTTTCAAAGAAGTTGGGGAGGCGGCGAACCGACAATACCCGACCTTCGCTGTCAGTAAATACTGGATGGCCCAGCCAAGATTTAGCAATACCGTCGCCATTGACCATCGCGCCGGCCCGGAACAAACCGCCTTTAGCAGGAGAGTTGCCCACGTAGTCGTAGAAAGCCAATTTTTCGGGAATTTGTTCGTAAGCGGATTGGAAGCTAGCGCCACCGGCCAAGCTAGCTTGAGCTCTGCGATCGATTTCTTGTTGGAAATAGCCACTGTCCCACTGATAGCGAGTCGGGCCAAAAAGTTCGATCGGAGTTGCAGCAGAACCGTACCACATCGTACCGGCAACCACAAAGGCTGCAAAGAACACGGCAGCGATACTGCTAGAAAGTACAGTTTCGATATTCCCCATCCGCAGGGCTTTGTAAAGACGTTCCGGCGGCCGCACTGTCAAGTGGAACAAACCGGCAATTACGCCGACTACGCCCGCTGCAATGTGGTGAGCCACGATGCCGCCCGGATTGAACGGATCGAAGCCTTCAGGGCCCCAAGCAGGCGCCACTGGCTGGACGTGACCGGTCAGGCCGTAGGGGTCGGACACCCACATTCCTGGGCCAAAAAGTCCCGAAAGGTGAAATGCGCCGAAGCCGAAGCAAAGCAAGCCGGAGAGGAACAGGTGAATGCCAAACATTTTTGGCAAGTCGAGGGCCGGTTCACCGGTGCGAGGGTCTCTGAAAAGTTCTAAGTCCCAAAATACCCAGTGCCAAACTGCTGCTAAGAACAGCAGGCCAGAGAGGACGATGTGAGCGACGGCGACGCCTTCAAAGGACCAGAAGCCCGGATCGACGTTACCTTCGCCAGTGATGCTCCAACCGCCCCAAGAACCCGTAACTCCCAAGCGAGTCATGAAGGGCAACACGAACATCCCTTGACGCCACATTGGGTTCAGAACTGGGTCTGTGGGATCAAAAACTGCTAGTTCATAAAGGGCCATTGAGCCGGCCCAACCTGCCACGAGGGCAGTGTGCATTAAGTGTACAGAAATCAATCGGCCTGGGTCATTTAAGACGACTGTGTGTACGCGATACCAGGGTAGTCCCATTGACTGCGGTTCTCCAAGGTGTAAGTGATGATGTCTATTTTTACGGAAAAATCAGATTCTAAATCCCCAGCAGTTACCTGCAGGGTTTAAACTCTGCCTTTTGCCGACTGCCATCTACCTTCAAAGGTGGAGGCATAAAAATGAAAGTTATTTAAAGAAGTGTATCGAGTGTTAGAACCGATTGCAATATGTTGAGCATTACATTAGTTGCGGGTTTCCCATTTCGCAGCGGGCGGCGATCGTCCCGAGGCGTTCGAGGACTTGCTCGGCATCGATCAGTCTGGTGAGCTTAACGTTGCCGATATTTTTGGCGGGATCGGCAGGATCGGGAGAGACGGCAGGTTGGACTTCTACCATGAGTACAGCGTCTTCTACGCGGTAGAGCCACATTTTTTCGTTGCGATCGGAAAGACAGAGGTTGAGCTGTTGGATGTCTGGCTGGCGTCTCCAGGCGGCGTGAGTCCACTCGCCGCCAACGCCCCACACGCGCCCAACTTTCCAGCCGTCGGATAAGAAGAAGTATTTCACTTGTGTACGCTTGTTGAGATTTTTTTGTCTAACATAACGCAAAACTGCAATTGTACGGAATTATTGAACTGCGAAGACGCGAAGGGTGCATATAAATATTGTTATTCGATCGACTATTGCCTATAATATGCTATGTAAGGCATAATTGATCCAAATGACATGGAACATTGAGTTTCACTTTGATTTTTACTCTGAGTTTACCGAATTCCCCACTGATGTCAGATTAGAGCTTTTAGCAAAACTCACACTGTTACAAGAATTTGGTCCAAATCTCAAGCGCCCCCACGTCGATACTCTCAATGGTTCTACCTATGCCAATATGAAAGAACTTCGGTTTGAGGCGGCTGATGGAGTTTGGCGAGTCGCTTTTGCATTTGACCCGCGCCGCTCTGCGATTCTGTTGGTAGCTGGGGACAAATCTGGTGGAAGTGAAAAGCGATTTTACAAGCAACTAATTAAAATAGCAGATAGTAGATTTGCCGACCATTTGACTAATTTGACTAAGTTAATGGAGCAAGAAAGAGATGACAATTAGCCTGAAGACTGTTATGGATAATTTACCTCTCGACCAACGAGCAATAGTCGAAAAGCGAGCGGCCGAATTAATTGCAGAAGAAATGACATTGCAAGACTTACGAAAAGCAAGGAAATTTACTCAGATTCGCATGGCAGAATTATTAAATATGCGTCAAGAAAATGTCTCGCGACTCGAACGCCGTGCGGATTTGTTGGTATCTACTTTGCAAAGTTATATTGCGGCAATGGGGGGGGAGTTGTCATTTGTCGTAGAATTCAAAGATCGACCCCCCGTAAAAATTACTGGATTAACATCAATGTTTGAAGAAAGCAGCTACACTAATGGAGAGGAAGAGTTTTAATTGACGAACACCTGTTGTTTGAGTGCGATCGAGTCTTCAAAGTTGTTTGTAGCGTGCAAAATTTTGGATTAGCTGAGAGTATTTAGGCAAGTAGCTGACGATACCAAAGCCAAATGTGCGTATCTAGCAAGAGCTTCAGGACAGGACATCCCAAGTTACCAGGTTAGAGGTTGGCTCGATGATATCTCCGATAATTTTGCCACTATCTTTGGCAGATCCGAATGTCGATCGTTTACTTTTTTTGATGGGGGAGATAATGGCAACAGGCCGATCGTTTTGGGCGATGGTGAGGGGTTCGCCTGTTTGTATGGCTTGGGTGAGTAGGGCTTGGATGGTTTCGGGAAGGTCGGAAAGGGCGATCTGTGTCATGGTGTTAGTAGGGTTGGTGGCAGGTTAGGGGACAGGGACTTGCCGTACATCGATTTTAAGCGGTTCGTAACGGTTAGGGTTGCGGTAATTTTGCCTCTTTGGTCGTTTGCAGTCGATCGCATCATCTTAATCTCGGTTAATATGCCCCAATTATGGCCTTTTTCTTGGGAAGCTTGGGGGAGCCGATCGCACTTATTTACCTCGATCAGTCTTTTCTAAAGATCTAGTTCTAACTGCTTCGCTTTAACTTCCATTTGTTTTTCTGCTGATTTCACCACTTCAAAACTCAGGCGAACATCTAGCCGTTTTTTCTGTTCTAAAATCTCCTTAATAGTAACAATTTGTATTTTGTCGGAACTTTGACTCATATATCGGCTTTGATATATTCCTGCTGACTTAGCAGTTTTAATCATGTCCTTAGTTGGCTCTTTCAAACTGATAAAAATACCGAAGGCTGCTTGTTCGAGGGTAATTGTCCCTTGCAAATCGCGGATGTCTCCTGATTTCACATTCCCTGATTTAACTTGCAGGATAATCTTTTCAGGTTCATCTTTATCACCTTGAAAGTAAGCAATGCCATCTATGCCTCGATCTGCACCTTTCTTAGCGTTAATAGTGGCCCTATTATTAGTATAGGTAAGCACCACCCATTTTTCAAATTCTTTGCGCGTGCGATCGTCTTTTTTATTAGCAAGGGCAATTGCGGATTCCATGTCTTTAGGAATGCCGTTTAATTTAATTTGTTCTAGTACACCTGGACCAAACGAATCCTCAAGGCGTTTGAGAATTAAACTAATACTTTGATAAGTAATGTCTATTCCGATCCATTTGCGATTGAGGCGCTCAGAAGCACAAACGGTAGTACCGCAACCGCAGTAAGCATCTAAAACTACATCACCTTCATCGCTGCTGACTTGAATAATTCTATCTAAAATAGCTAAAGGCTTTTGTGTGGGATAGCCCAGTCTTTCTGCTGACTGTGACTGAATTGGTTTGATATCATCCCAAATATTCTGCAAGGGGATACCTGACATTTCATCAAGATAGCGTTTGTATCGCGGTACAGTTCCCGGTTTTGTCTGAATTACTCGCCCTTCAACAATTAACTGGTTCATTCTTTCTTGACTGTAACGCCAGTACCGCTTAACGCCCATAACTTCATAGTAAGGATTGCCTTTTGCCTCACCACCAGGGCCTGTCAGGTTGTCAAGCTGATAACGCCTACCATCAGCATCAACATACTTGTAAAATTTTTCTACATAGTCTTGAGTATAGCCGAGAAATTGAGTATTAAATTTATAGTCCTTGCTTTTAGTATAGTATAAAATAGCATCAGTAATATTTCCGTAAGCTTTGCGACCTTGTTTAGTATCGCTGTGGGCATTTGTACGCTTCCAGACAATTTCATTGATAAAATCTCCGCCTTGCGGACAAAAAATCCCATCTAATACTAATTTTAAATAATGACTAACTGTAGAATCGCAATGTAGATAAAAGCTACCCGTAGGTTTTAAGACTCGATGAATCTCGACTACTCGCAAAGTCATGTGAACCAAATATGCTAATAGACTGCCTTTACTTAAGACCTTGGTTAAGCCTGCGATTAAATCAATACTTTGTGATGTAAATTTTCCTTGGTAATTTTCCAAGATTTCAGCTAAACCCTGATTTGCATAATCGTCCCAAGTCCAAGTGTCAATAAAAGCTTGTGCTTGGGCTTGGTCTTCCTTGCCAATGTTATTATAGATTTGGTTGTAGTTGCGTTTTGAGTTAAAAGGCGGGTCAATGTAGCACAAATCGATTGATTCA
The DNA here is from genome assembly GCF_036700475.1 of Microcoleus sp. T2B6. NCBI lineage: Bacteria > Bacillati > Cyanobacteriota > Cyanophyceae > Oscillatoriales > Microcoleaceae > Microcoleus > Microcoleus sp. T2B6. The sequence goes on from NZ_JAUBOZ010000018.1 coordinate 98,919, forward strand.
TCTGTGATGTGTCTGCGTAAGACATCAAGATTGTCACCGTAAAATAGTTGATTTTCCATTTTCACTTTCGTTATTTCCTTTAAACTGCTGGTGTAACTCGTGGTTATGTCTGTATTTGACAACAAATATTTAATTATACTATATCGATCGAGCCTTCAAAGTTGTTTTCAGCGTGCATATAAATATTGTTATTCGATCGACTAAAGTTGTTTGTAGTGTGCAAAATTTTGGATTAGCTGAGAGTATTTAGGCAAAGATATCTCCGATAATTTTGCCACTATCTGTGGCAGATACGAATGCCGATAGTTGACTTTTTTTTGATGGGATATAATAACCACAGGTCGATCGTTTTGAATGAACGGTCTGAATCTTATCAAAAATCTTGATAAAATTGCATTATACTTTTCATAACCCTGATAATTACTCATCACCCCGCCTCCCAATCTTCAATCTGTAGCCCTTGTACTCTGCTAAACTCCCTAACATTATGAGTGACTAAGATTAAATTATTTGCCAAAGCAATAGCAGCAATTTGCAGATCGTTTGAGCCGATCGGAGTTCCCAAACTTGCCAAATCCCTCCTAATCTTGCCATATACTTCCCCACAAGCATCGTCAAACGGCAGAGAAAGAAACTGACTTAAAAAAGATTTTTGTACATTTAAACTCTTTTGGGGGTTATTGCTACCCATCGCTCCGTAAAATAACTCGGCTTTTACCACAGAACAAACCCCTATTTTATCGGCTACCACAGTATTAAAATGAAGGTCGATACTAGGCGACCTACCCTTTAAATACATGATACAAACATTAGTATCTAGCCAATAAACCAAAGAGCTATTACTCATCAAAAACCCCCATCATATCGTCATCCATTTCATCGGAAATCCCCCAGCCCTCATCATCAAAATCAATATCCGCACAACTCCCAGACAGATTTATCAATCCTGAAGAATGCAGCATATTATTTTGCCTGAAAAATTCCTTCAAGCCTGCCTCATCGCCAATATCGAGCATCTCCTTTAACTCATCCAAATCGATTAACCCATCGCGAAAAGCACTTAAGACTAAATCTCTCAGAATTTTTCGTGACAAATCCCCCCATTTATCCTCGATCTTATCTACTAACGTATCAGGTAAATTAACGGTGATTTGCATATATTAAAAACCCCCTCGCTCTTCATTTCTATTTTCCTGAGCCAAAATTAAAACCCGTTCGTAAAGCCGATCGGAAATCCTCGTTCCCTGTGCCTGCATCTCATCTAAAACATCCCGCACGCTTCCCAACAAACCCCGGCTCTTTGCTAACAACAAAACACCCATTGTCCCAATTAACGGCAGCTTTCTCGCCGCCGCTACCCGTCTCGCCGCTTTTTCATCAATCAATAATTGGGCTGCGTTCATTTCTTCTGCTAAAGCGATCGCTTCCGATTCCCCCAAATCTAAATTAAACGACCCTTGTAAGTCCTCAACTACTTGCCGATTATTGACTGTTACAACCTCTAGCCAAGACAAATTTTGTACGATTTTAGCTGCCGGATGCTGACCAACCTGGAGTTCATCAAACACTCCCTTCGGAATCACAACTTTACCAAAAAGTTGAGGCAATAAATCTAAGCGATCTACCTTAGCTAATTCACTAATAGGTGTAGTATCGGAGACAATAATCATTTAAAACCCCTGCCGCTCTAACATCAACTCTGCCTGTTCCACCTCTTGACGAATTTGTTCCAAATTTTGCGAATCATCAAACAGAGAAATTCCCCATTTTTTCATCATTTCAATAATTTTCATGCGAGAAACTCCTAAAATTTTTCCCGCTCGTCCGCTGGTAATTTCCCCTACCTCTAATAACGCCATTACATAACCCTCTTTTGCTTTCTGTAAAGCCTTCTGCCGAACCTCAGCAGAAAGATGAATGCTTTCTAATTGCTCGTCTAAAATCATCAAAGTCATTCCCAAAATCTCCCAAACCTACATTTCTATTTTAGTTGCTCAAACCACATCTTCCAACATCGCCATAATATCCGACTACAAATATTTAATATCCCGCTCGCTTGGTGCATGGTGTATGGGTGCGTGCATAAGTATTGCCTGCATAAATATTGTTACTCAAACGACTATTGTCTATAATAGACTATATAAGGCATAATTTACTCACATAACACAGACAAAAACGCGATATCCGATAAATAACCCTCCGGCTTAATCCCTCAAGTCAATTATTCAATCTAAAATCTAAAATCTAAAATCTAAAATCCCATGACCGCACAAACACCCGTAGAATTCCAAGACAGTTTCGACATCATCGTAGTAGGTGGCGGACACTCCGGCTGTGAAGCCGCCCTCGCCACTTCTCGCCTCGGCTGTCGCACCCTTCTCCTCACCCTCAACCTCGACAAAATTGCGTGGCAACCTTGCAATCCGGCTGTCGGCGGCCCAGCTAAAACCCAACTCACGAACGAAGTTGATGCGTTAGGCGGGGAAATTGGCAAAATGGCCGATCGCACTTATCTACAAAAGCGCATCCTCAACTCTTCACGAGGCCCCGCAGTGTGGGCCCTGCGAGCACAGACAGACAAGCGGGAATACGCCGCTGTAATGAATAATATTGTCGAAAATCAAGAGAATTTGACCATCCGGGAAGCGATGGTAACAGACTTAGTTTTGGGCAAAAATCAAGAAGTTATCGGAGTAGAAACATACTTCGGCGTCGCTTTTGAATGCAAAGCTGTAATTCTGACCACAGGTACTTTTTTAGGTGGCACGATTTGGGTGGGCAATAAGTCGATGCCCGCCGGACGTGCGGGAGAGTTTGCCGCCGTTGGCTTGACGGAAACTCTCAATCGTTTGGGCTTTGAAACAGGCAGATTGAAGACAGGAACTCCGGCAAGAGTTGACAAACGTACTCTCGATTACACTAACCTGGAACCGCAGCCGGGAGATGCAGAGGTTCGCTGGTTTAGTTTCGATCCAGAAGTTTGGATCGAACGGGAACAAATGCCTTGTTATTTAACTAGAACTACGCCTGAAACTCACCAGTTAATTAGAGAGAATTTGCACCTTTCTCCAGTCTATGGTGGCTGGGTTGATGCGAAGGGGCCGCGCTATTGTCCGAGTATTGAAGATAAGATTGTGCGGTTTGCGGATAAGGAAAGTCACCAGATTTTTATTGAACCGGAAGGTAGAGATATTCCTGAACTTTATATCCAAGGATTTTCTACTGGTTTACCGGAAAATTTGCAATTGCAAATGCTGCGGACTCTTCCGGGTTTGGAAAAGTGCGAGATGATGCGCCCTGCTTATGCGGTGGAGTATGATTATTTGCCGGCAACTCAGTGCTTTCCAACGCTGATGACTAAGAAGATCGAAGGGCTGTTTTGCGCGGGTCAAGTGAACGGTACAACTGGATATGAGGAGGCTGCTGCACAGGGGCTCGTGGCGGGGATTAATGCGGCCAGGTTTGCGAAAAATCAGGAGATGATTGTGTTTCCTCGCGAGCAAAGTTATATCGGGACTCTGATAGATGATTTGTGTACGAAGGATTTGCGGGAACCTTACCGGATGTTGACTTCGCGATCGGAATATCGGCTATTATTGCGATCGGACAATGCGGATCAACGCTTGACGCCGCTGGGACGGGAAATTGGTTTGATTGACGATCGCCGCTGGGAGTTATTTGAGCGGAAAAAAGCTAATATTGTGGCAGAGAAGGAACGCTTGTACTCGACGCGGGTGAAAGAACACGAGGAGATTGGCAAGGCAATTTTGGCTGATACTCAACAAGCGATTAAAGGTTCGATTACTCTGGCTGATTTGTTGCGTCGTCCGGGTTTTCATTATGTGGATTTGGAACGGTACAATTTAGGCAATTCTAGTCTGAAGTTGGCTGAGAAAGATGGTGCGGAAATTGATATCAAATATTCGGGCTATCTGCAAAAACAGCAAAATCAGATTGATGAAATTGTCAGACATGAACGCCGACAATTGCCTGCAGATTTGGATTACATGGCAATTACAACTCTCTCGAAAGAATCGCGGGAAAAGTTGGCTAAGGTGAAACCGCTGACGATTGGCCAAGCTGCCAGAATTGGTGGGGTAAATCCCGCTGATGTTAATGCTTTGTTGATTTTTCTGGAAGTGCGAAACCGTCAGCAGCCAGCGGGTGTTGGTAAATAAGCTAAACTATAGCCTTTCTCAGAAAGATGAGGTACTCATGGGCATAGGGCATAGGGCATAGGGCATAGCGCATAGGGCATAGCGCATACCTCACTTTTTTGAGAAGCGCTATAGAGGTGTCTCAAGGTTCCCTTCAATTTTATGAAATCGCAGTATGAAAAAGTGTGACTATTGTGCAACCACTATTTTGTTCGGCGGCTTTCCTATGGATGGATATAGATTCTGGGCCTTGCTGATTCACGGTATTAATCAACTTTTCACTTGATGTTACAAAACTCACCATACTGGGCTTATAAAAATTCCGAAATCTTGAATTTATACCTGTATTCAGCAACACCAAAAATAAGGAAAACTGGCAGAATGTCAACTCTAATTGATGAAATTCTGCCAGTATATTGTAGATATTTATCAATCCTCGAACCCAGTCTGAATTTCGCAAATATTCCGCATAAGAATCAGCGTTCATCGGTGGTTCAAACCTCCCCGAAAGCCCCACCCGTGTTGCCACCCTCAAAGCCTTAAAAGAACAGCGAGATGCCTTGCTATACGCTTATATACGCGCTCATATTATGTCCGGTCGATTACCCCTAATACGGTAGGGGCGGGTTCACGAAAAATATTTGCCAATAATTGACAATCTCAAAAACCCGCCCTTTTAATCGCTTTTAATCGCGGTAACTCGATCGGACATGATATCACTGCTGGTACTGGGGAATAGGCGGAATGTGGTATTGGGCGATCGCACAATCGGCTAAATAGTCATTCCCCAAGTTCGATAAGGAGAGTGGGAGAGTCGGAGAGAGGGAGAATTAGGAAAATATTCCTTTATTCTCCTGACTACTGACTACTGACTACTGACTACTGACTAATGTGCCCAGAGAATCACGCCAGCTTCATAAGGACTGCTGAGATTATCGTGCTTCGGCAAAACGCGCAACGACAAGCCTTGCAAACCGCTAGAAGTATAAGTAATGTCAGCCGTATAAAGGCTAGCATTGTGAGAATCTTCTCCCAAATACTCCATCACTACGGGTACGCCGCCGATGATATTTCCGTTAGCATCAACCGAACCTTGATAAAGTTCGACTTGCACGTCCGCAGGGGTCAATCCCATCAGATTAATCCGAGATTTAACAGCGATCGACTGATTGACCTTAACTTCCTTATCCTGGGAAATATCAACAGCCTCAATCTTAATATCGTGCCACTTCGCGAGAACGTGCTTCTTCCAGTGAGACAACTCCTTGGCGGGAGCGCAATTATCCGAAGTCATGGTGTGGTAGCGATCGCTCACGGGGAAATATGCCCGCCGCGCGTAATCCTTCACCATCCGAGCAGTATTGAAGAAAGGACAGTTCAAGCGAATTGAATCCTTCATTTTCTCCGTCCAACCGCGGGGAATGCCATCAGCATCCCGGTTATAAAACAGCGGTACAACTTCCTTCTCCATCAAGTCGTACAAAGCATTAGCCTCTACCTCATCCTGATACTTAGTATCTTCGTAAAACTCGCCATGTCCGATCGGCCAACCGGTGCGAACATAATCAGCCTCATCCCACCATCCGTCAAGAATGCTCAGATTCGGTAAACCGTTCATCGAAGCTTTCATCCCCGAAGTCCCGGAAGCCTCACGGGGGCGGCGCGGCGTATTCAACCACACATCGCAGCCCGATACCATCATCCGAGCGACGTTAATGTCGTAGTTCGGTAAAAACACCATCGAACTCATCGTGTCGTGTTCGCGGATGAAGTGAACGATATCCCGAATCAATTCCTTACCTGGAATATCCATCGGGTGAGCCTTCCCAGCAATCACAAACTGCACCGGGCGGTTTTTGTCCCGCATGATCCGCATAATTCGATCGACATCGCGCAAAAACAGCGTCGCCCGCTTGTAAGTAGCAAAGCGGCGGGCAAACCCGATCGTCAGCACCTTCGGATCGAGAGCCTCCCGCGCGTGTTCGATTTCCGTTTGGGCCGCACCGCGCTCGCGCAAAGTCTTTTGCAGCCACTCCCGCGCGAACACCACCAACTCCGATCGACAGCGTTCGTGATTCCGCCACAGTTCCTCATCAGGAATCGACGACATCCGATCCCAGAGTCGATCGTCCTTGCGAGTCATTTCCCAATCCGGGCCGAGGTATCGATCGTACAACTCCTGAGTAGACTTCGCCACACAACTGCGAGCGTGCACCCCGTTGGTAATCGAAGTAATCGGTACTTCTTCCTGTGGCAAACCCGGCCACAAACCCTGAAACATCGGGCGCGACACCACGCCGTGCAAAGCCGCCACCCCGTTGACAAAACTCGACATTTTAATTGCCAAAATTGCCATATTCAGAGGTGCGGACAAATCGCCAGTATTCTCCCTGCCCAATCCTAAAAACTGATCTTGCGACAAGCCAAACATCTTGGGATACTGACCTAGATAGTGCATCACCATATCCGGCTCGAACAAGTCAAACCCAGCAGGCACCGGCGTGTGAGTCGTAAACATACTGCTCGAAACCACCACCTGTTCCGCTTCTACGAAACTCAGGTGATATTCCTCCATCAGCATCCGAATGCGTTCCAAAGCCATGAAAGCTGCGTGGCCTTCATTCATGTGATAAGCCGTAACTGTCAGCCCCAATGCTTTGAGCATTTTCACGCCGCCGATGCCCAGCATGATTTCTTGGTGCATCCGCAGAGTTTTATCACCGCCATACAGTTGGTCGGTAATATCTTGGTCATAGCGGCTGTTAGGTTCAATATTTGTATCCATCAGGTACAAAGGAACCGTTCCCACTTGTACTCGCCAAATCCGGGCATACACCTTGCGGCCGGGATAGTCCACCTCAATCCGCAATTCCGAACCGTCGGGATTGCGTTCTGGGTGCAGCGGCATATTGTAGAAATCGTTGAGCGGATAGCGTTCTTGCTGCCAGCCGTCGGCGTTGAGATACTGCGAAAAATAACCTTCTTGGTAGAGTAGGCCGACACCGACTAAGGGCAAGCCCAAATCACTAGCTGATTTGAGGTGGTCGCCTGCGAGCACGCCCAAACCGCCTGAATAGATGGGTAGGGCTTTAACTAAGCCGAATTCCATCGAAAAGTAAGCGTAGCATTCTTGTTGCTCGGTGCCGCGCTGTTTGCGATACCAGGCGCGGTTTTTGAGATAATCGTCTAACTGCTGGGCTGCTCGGTTCATTTGGGCAATGAAGCCTTCGTCTTCTGCCATTTCTTGCAGTCGCTCTTGAGATATGGTTCCGAGCATCAGCACCGGGTTTTGGTTGCTGGAGTCCCAGAGGTCTCGATCGAGGCGGCGGAAGAGGTCTTTGGTATCGACGTTCCAGTCCCAGTGCAAGTTGTAGGCAAGCTTGCGTAGGGGTTCGAGAATTGTCGGTAGCGAGGGGGAAACGTTAAATGTGCGAATTGGCTGCATAGACAAAGCATTTATGTTGGGGTAGCGATATTTTCCTCTGTCTTTAGGTACAAGTCCGTTATTCTGCACACTATTTTAAGTTTTAAGCTGCGGGGGGCGATCGGCTGTTACCTTAACTGCGGTGGGCCGAGCAAATGCCGATCGCCCGCAAAACAGCTTTTCGCACTTCTGGATGAGATTTCTCAATACCGTTAGACCGAAAAATCCAGTGTCCGCCGCCCGCGTGTTCCAGCAAAATTCTCTTTCCATCGGGCAAAACTATTTGCCACAAGTTTAAAACGGAGGTTTTAACTAGCTTGCACTGAATTTCGCGCAAGTTGGTTTCCATGAGCTTGAGCTGATGCAGTACCTGATTTTGTGCCGCTGATTTCATTGGATTTTCACTCCTGATTTAAGGCTTGTGAGAGAAAGGGGCTTGGTTCTGCAAGTCCAAACCCCAGCAGGTTAAGGGGTGTGCAGGTGTTTCATGTCAAAACACTTGCACTAATGGGAGACACTATTGTTAAGGCGGTTTTAGCAAGCTAAACACCCAATGTCAGGCCCGCCCTGCCGCCTTTTGTTGTGCCTATTTAGAAGCATACTTCTTAATGGCTCGGCTGTCAAGAAGTATGCTTCTAACTTGTGCGATCGTATGTCTAGAAAGAAGCAAACTCAAGATCCAGAAAAGATGCCAGCACTGCAAATACTGAGGGAGGCTGCTGGGCTAACTCAATCTGCGCTAGCAAGGCAAATCCCCGACAAAACCAGAAAAAAGACTTTAAGCCAAAAAGCTATCAGTAACTGGGAAACGGGCAAAGATGAGCCAGAGCTAACAGTTCCTCAGATAAAGGCACTGTGCAGAGCGCTAGGCATTTCAATCGATCAGTTGCCCGACGACTTGGGCCCGCCGAAGCGTTTTAGCAGTGATGATGTTGAGGATGGGCTCGCGCCGGAAAACAAGTCGGATGCCTAGAAAGAAACAAGCTCAAGACCCGAAAGACATACCAGCACTGCAAATTTTGCGGGAAGCTGCTGGTTTATCCCAAGCTGCTTTAGCAAAGCAAATCCCCGATAGAACAGGAGCTAAAACTTTAACTCGACAGGCGATTAGCAATTGGGAGCGAGGACTTGATGCCCCTGAGCTGACAATTCCTCAAGTTAAAGCGCTGTGTCACGCTTTGGGCAAGAATCTTAACGAATTGCCCGACAACTTAGGCCCGCCGAAGCGCTCTAGCAGTGATGATGTTGGGGGTGCAGCGCAGGAAAATAAGTCGGGAGACTAAGATTCGCGGTCAAGAACTATAACTTTCGGGGGCGCACGAAGCACCTGATCCCTATTGGTGGGTGAGGCGCGCCGATTAACTATTGTCACCAATAGATAAATCTTGAACCGCGCCTCACCCACCCTACAATTGACTGATGACTAATAACTAATGACTAATGACTAAGCTGTTGCACATTTAAACTGTGATACAATCATTACCCTTATTTTTGATTTTGCGACCCCATTTAATTATTAATT
>NZ_JAUBOZ010000194.1:0-6295 GCF_036700475.1 Microcoleus sp. T2B6
TCCCTTCTTTTTCCCACCTTTCAAGGGTTTTTGAACATACTCCAAGTCGTTGAATAGCGATTCTTGGTGGTACATATGTGGACATATTGGGTTTTTTGAGTGAATTATCTCAGTCTACATCAATTGTCTGCCTTATGGCAGGAAATGTCTAAGAAAAACTCGTCCTGGAGATTACTCCTTGTCAATAGCTAGGCAGTTAGGAAGTCTTAAAAAACTATTTTGTGTAATTGTATACAATTTCTGTGATTTGCATATTAACCTACCAGCCCCACACTTGCTTTTGAGTCTAGATCCGGGCTACGGTATGCGGTCTAGCAATCGCAGTCTAACAAGGGCTGGCAACGGAACTGAGGCATCGGTTATCAGTGGTGTAGCCACCGTGCAACGCCGTTCGCTGAAGCCCCCGTCGTTAGACCGCTTCATATTTTGGTGGTGTCAATAGCTTAAAGAACCCATTTGGGCTCTCTGATGACGAGCTAAGATCAGAAATAAATGGCATTGTCGAGCAACTTCACCGACAACGAGTGATAACTCCGCAACGCCATTGCTGCCCCACAAGAAGAAGACTAGACCACCTCTGGGGACAAAAGGACAAATTTAGGACTTACCCACCGGGGCTCAGAAACCGGGTTTTTTTACGAAAAAACAAAGGTTGTGACCCGCAGATTCGGTAAAAAACCCGGTTTCTTTGGTATGTGTGCGTCCAGGACTGAAATTGTGGACGGTATCTTCTATCAACTCAAGAGTGTATAAGCGCGATCTATCGTCCCGCTAGCACTCGCCTATAATTCCGCTCTAACCGGATTTGATTTGAGAAAAGACTAAAGTCTTTACTACCAACCTGGATTTAAGATGAGAAAGGACTAAAGCTCTTACTCCAAACCCGCGCAAATCGATCGACTAAAAGCCTAATTTTTCTAACACGGGCTTAGTTGACACAATATGTCGATCGATCCCTAGTTTTTTTGGCTCCACACCCAAAGCCAAAGCCACCAATTGCGACAAATGCAACACGGGCAAACCCAACTTGCGCCCGATTACTTTTTCCACCTCCGGCTGCCGCGCATCCAAATTTAAATGACAAAGCGGACAAGGAGTAACCATACAATCAGCGCCATTGTCAAGAGCATCTTGAATATGTTTGCCTGCCATCTGAAAAGATTGGTTAGTGGCATAACTCGCCAACGGCCAGCCACAGCACTGCGTCCGGCCTCGATAGTAAACCGGAGTGGCCCCGATCGCTCGAAACACATTTTCCATCGATTCCGGTTGGTGCGGGTCATCGTAAAGCAGCTTATCCTGAGCTCGCAGCAGATAGCACCCGTAAAAAGACGCGCACTTCAAACCTGAAAGCTTGCGGGTGACTCGCTTCTGCACCTCGTCGAGCCCGTAATCTGCAACGATCGCCCACAACAGATGTTTCACCTCGGTACTGCCTTTGTAAGGCGAACAGCCTTGTTTTTCCAGTAAACCGTTGACTTTTTCTATGTAGTTGGGATCGGTTTTCTGAGATTCCTTGAGGCGATCGTCCACATGACCGATTACCCCTTGACAAGTGCTGCAATGTGTCAGCAAAGGCAGATTCAGTTCCTCAGCCAAAGCAATATTGCGAGCGTTGACAGTATCTTCGAGTAACTGCGAATCTTCCTTGAAAGTGCCAGAACCGCAGCAGGAAGCTTTTTTGAGTTCCACCAGTTCAATCCCCAAGGCTTGAGTCAGCGCTTGGGTAGACAGGTAAAGTTCACGGGCCGCCCCTTGGGGAACGCAACCAGGAAAGTAAGCATATTTGAGATTTGGGGATGGCATAATTGTTTCTGCAGGGGACACAAGGTTCGGGACAAGAAACTTGAGCGATCGAAGTCTGGAGGCTTCCTGCTTAGTTTTCCCTCTTTATAATTAACGTATCACCGCCTAGCTAGGAGCCAATTGTCAGCTTTTCTCAAGCATTTTGAGTTGATGACTGACAATCAAGCATCCAGGATACAAGCCCCCGGGTTCATTCCGAAAGCAGACTCAGGACCGGTGAAATAAAAAACCTGTATCCGAGAAACTTGCCCTCCGAATTTATCCGTGGAGTCAATGCTTCAATCTAAAATCTAAAATCTAAAATCTAAAATCGATTGACGCACCATCGACCCAAAATTCCGGTTCCTCAACGTTATCAGGTTGCTAAACGAGATGATTGATTGTGGGCTATGGGTTTTTTCCTTAGTCGTAGGCTTGCTGCGATCGTCCGTGTCCCAATTGTCCCTGGCCCGTGTCACTTAGAAAAGCGGCCAGCCTTTGTCCTGCCGATCCCCCTTTCGGATAAGATTAGATACGCAGCAACCAATGAGGACACGATGTTATGAGCCAAGACGATATTTTGACTAGAGTCCAGAAAATTGTGAAAGAGCAACTGGAAGTCGAGCTGAGCGAAGTCAAGCCCGAAGCCAACTTTGCTAACGATTTAGGAGCAGATTCCTTAGATACAGTAGAGCTGGTAATGGCCTTGGAAGAAGAGTTTGATATTGAAATTCCCGACGAAGCAGCCGAAGGAATTACTACGGTTCAAGCTTGTGTAGATTACATCAGCAGCCAACTTGCAGCTCCAAAAGCATAAAATACCTGTCTTTTCCCCTAAGAGGAGAGAAGTTAGAAAACTGGAAACTCCTCTTTTGTTCTGCGTTCTGGGTGTTTAATTTTTTGAAACAGAAATCATGACAAATTTAGAGCGTAAGCGCGTTGTTATCACGGGTCTCGGCGCGATTACACCGATCGGCAATACCTTGTCTGAATATTGGGACGGGTTGCTTGCCGGGAAGAATGGTATAGGCCCGATCACCTTATTCGACCCGTCGCGGCACGACTGCCGCTTTGCCGCAGAGGTGAAGGGTTACGACCCACACGACTATTTAGAGCGCAAGGAAGCAAAGCGGATGGATCGCTTTGCTCAATTTGGGGTGTCAGCGAGCAAGCAAGCTCTTGCTGATGCGAAGTTTGAGATTAACGACCTGAACGCAGAACAGGTGGGTGTCATTCTTGGCACTGGCATTGGCGGCCTGAAGGTTTTAGAAGACCAGCAAGAGATTTATCTGAATCGCGGCCCCGATCGATGCAGCCCGTTTATGATTCCCATGATGATTGCGAATATGGCCGCGGGCCTGACGGCGATTCACACGGGCGCTAAAGGGCCAAACTCTTGCACGGTGACGGCTTGCGCTGCCGGGTCAAATGCCGTGGGCGATGCGTTTCGCTTAGTTCAGGCGGGTTACGCCCAAGCCATGATTTGCGGCGGTACAGAAGCTGCGGTGACACCTTTGTGCGTGGCAGGTTTTGCTGCGGCGAGGGCGCTTTCGACTCGCAACGATGACCCGACTCATGCTTCTCGTCCGTTCGATCGCGATCGGGATGGTTTTGTCGTCGGCGAAGGTGCTGGCATTCTGATTCTAGAAGAAATGGAACACGCTCTGGCGCGTGGCGCGAAGATTTACGCAGAAATCGTCGGCTACGGTTTAACTTGCGATGCGTATCACATGACTTCTCCGGTACCGGGGGGGAACGGTGCGTCGCGCGCGATGGCTTTAGCGCTCAAGGATGGGGGTTTGACGCCGGATCAAGTGAGCTATATCAACGCTCACGGCACGAGCACGCTTCCCAACGATTCTACTGAAACAAAAGCGATTAAGCAGACTTTGGGAGACCACGCTTACAAAGTAGCAATTAGTTCTACCAAGTCAATGACCGGTCATCTTTTGGGCGGTTCTGGGGGAATTGAGGCGGTGGCGACGGTAATGTCGATCGCCAATGACAAAATCGCGCCGACAATTAATCTGGAAAATCCCGATCCTGAGTGCGATTTGGACTATGTTCCTCATACAAGCCGCGATCTAAAAGTTGATGTGGCGCTGTCGAATTCTTTTGGATTTGGCGGCCACAACGTGACTCTGGCATTCAAGAAGTTTGTTCAGTAACGGGTAATTTGAAAGTCGAGAGTTAAAAGGTGAAAAATTAATTTTTCACCTTTTAATCTTTAGATAAATTTTAGATTTGGCGATCGGCTATTAGCTGTAGGTGCAAATTTTAAATTATTGTAGGGTAGGCATCTTGCCTGCCCTAACCTTTCTGAAGTATAACCGGAGCGATCGTATGAATCAACCAATTCTTCGATTTTTGACAACCAAGAATTATAAAAATCTACACTTAGATCCATCTGTAAATTTAAACAACCTTAATATATTTATAGGCTCAAACGGTTCAGGCAAAAGCAATTTCATCAGTTGTTTAAAATTTTTAAAAGATTGCCTAATAGCTATTCCTGACGCAAATCGGGACGTGAGTAGTTTTGAGGATGCTGTTTCTAAAATTGGTGGTGGTAGAATTTTAGATGTCAATGTTGAAAGTCCAGCGAAGGTCAGTATAGCTTGCTGTTTTTCGCAAATTAACCAAACTGGTAATCTTCAAAAAGACAGCGCAATTCTTGATTTCAAACTTTATACCGATCGACAAAAAGTAAGGGCGAGCATCTCTGAAGAATATCTATATGGCGGAGAAGATTTGCAGGAAACTTCCCGCCAGCCACCTTTCTATTACTATAAATTGCATAACAGAGAATTAGGGCAAGGAGTTTTATCTGTTTACAAGTCTCCCGGTCAAGAGTCAGCTCAGTTTGAACCTTTAGATAACATTCCTACAAATTCTTTTGGTTTGTTGACAATTCCGACACTGCTTGAATATACTTTCTTACCACCAGAAATTATACCTGTTTACAAAATTAGAAGAGAATTAATTGAATTTATTTCAAAATGGCAATTTTATAATGCCAATAACATGAATTTGAGTTTAATTAGAACCGCAGAACCTAAAATAGGTGGAAGTGATATTTACCTATCTGCTTCGGGAGATAATCTGCCTTTAGTCTTGTACAATTTAAACCAAAAATCTATCAATTTTGAAGATAGCATTAACGAGGCAATGAAGTCCATCCTGCCAAAAACTCGTCGCCTTAGAGCTTTACCTTCGGGTCGCCTATCTCTCACTGTAGAATGGTATTTTGAAGGTATTGATGATGAAGCATTTTACCTAAATGAAATGTCGGATGGAACTGTCAGGATGCTTTGTTGGGCAACTATATTACATTCTCCACTCCTTCCTTCTTTGATAGTCATTGATGAACCTGAATTAGGATTGCACGTCTCGTGGATGCCAATTTTAGCTGAGTGGATTAAAAAAGCTGCCACCAGAACTCAGATAATTATTACCACGCATAGTCCCGACCTTTTAGATCACTTTACCGATCGTTTAGAGAATGTTCTTTGTTTTTATCCCGAAAACAGAACGTATTTCTCAGTCAAATCTCTTTCAAAAGAACTGCTGAAGCCAAAACTTGAAGAGGGATGGCAATTGGGCGACTTATACCGTGTTGGCGATCCAACTATTGGAGGATGGCCGTGGTAGTGTGGGTTTTCTCTGGTGGCGGTGAGGCTGAGGTTAGAGGATTCTTTCCTTTTTTAGAAAAAACTTTTCCGGGCTGTAGATTTGAACGAAAAACACCAGTTCGTCAAAAACCCGGCCCTAAAGCTAATAAAGCAGGTAGTTATGGAAGAACAGGTCAAAGCTTAATCGAGCAAATCAAGCAAGAATTGCCTATCGCCTTAAAAGCGGAAGCAAATAAATGCGACTTGATTTTAGTTTTTGACGATTTGGATTGCCGCGATTCTCAGACACAAAAATCAAAAATATTGGCAGAGTTATCAAAAATACCCGAATGTGCTGACATCGAAAAATTTGTTGGGTTTGCCGCGCCGGAAATCGAAGCTTGGATTATTGCTGATTGGAATAATTCAATAGCTAAACATTCAGATTTTCGAGGCAAAAGACATGAACGGATGCGTTGGTGGCTAAGTACACAAAGAAAAGTTTCTTTTGAGAATCCAGAAGCATTTAGTGAATACGATGCTGAAAAAGATTGCTGTCGAGAAAAACTATCAGAATATTTAATTGAGTCAAGTGTTCAAGATGAACTCGATCGCGATAAAGCACGCTTTTCTAAAGGAGATCATACTCCTTTGCTATTGAGGGAAATCGATCCAAATGAAGTCCAGAAAAAATGTCCCTTATTTCGCGAACTCTATAACTATCTCAATAATTTTTGTCGTTGTCCATAAAGGATCAGATAAAAATTTATTGAGGTAAACTGTAAGCCAACTTTTGCCCAGCATTAGTAGTGTTAAATTAGATTTTCCCCAAACAAAAAGCGCCCCTATTTCTAGGAGCGCTTTTTGTCAATCTCAGACTAAAACTTAGCCATTGATAG
>NZ_JAUBOZ010000247.1:0-1233 GCF_036700475.1 Microcoleus sp. T2B6
GGGAGCGTGTCACTTTTGCGATGAGTATAAATACTGGGGAACCCCACCATGACTTTTTTGCCGAGCATCAGTATAATAGGGAATAATTATCATCTCTTCCCACTTGATATATAATCATGACACCTGAACAACAACAGGAAATTAAAACACATCTAGATGCTATTTCTGCCATCCTTTATGATGATTGTAATCCTGATTCCTTGAAGACATTAGAAGATATTGAACTTGCAGTCAGAGACCAAGTTTTGACTCATGTGACACCACATATCGGCTTTTTTTTATCTGCTCAGCTAGCGGTACAAAAGCCGGAAGAGTCAAGACTTTAAAAAGTACCCCTTGTAATTTAAGTATCACCCAAAAGCAAGCAGATAAACTCGGCTGTGGTAGTGCTAGTAGGTTGAGTCCACATTTAGAAAACTGTTGCTTAAGACTGAGTGCCAATGTTGCTTATAAGCATGCCGCCCAAGATATTAAGTATCTAACGGGAGTGACTGTTCCGGCTAAAACACAACTCATATTAGTACATTATCAAGACTTCAGTGAACCGATATCAACAGAAGATATTTCCGAGCTAAGTGCAGATGGTGGAAAAGTACGACGCTCGGGTACATAAAGGACAAAAATCTGAATGGAAAGACTATAAAGCAATTGGGTCGGAAGCTGGTATATTGGCTAGTTTTAATCAAAATGATATCATCATTGATTGGGCAAATAAACAACCACTAGCCAAACCTGTAACTTGTCAGACGGTGATGGACATGATGGAGTATGGAATATATTTAAGGAAATCAGTAGTGAACACCAGAGAAGAGAAATTCTCGATTGGTACCATCGAACACGAAAATCTTCAGAAAGTAGGCGGTTCAATTAAGCGACTTAAGCAAGCAGAAGCATACTTGTGGAAAGGAAATGTAGAGAGTGCGGCAGCTCTATTTACAAAGCTCAAGAACAAATCAGCAGTGAATTTTTGCAAATATGAAGGAAAAGCACAAAAAAAGGATTATCAACTATGAAATTCTCTCTCTTGATGGCATCTGTTCAATTGGTTGGCTGAGCGGTAGAATCAGGCATTAAGCAAATAGGCAGACGAATTAAAATATCAGGAGCGAGTTGGAAATCAGAAGATGTGGGACAAGTATTAGCTCCGAGTTGTGCTTACTTAAACGGCTTAATTGGTAATCAGGTAAAACCTGCATGAGTATAATTGCTCACTGCAAAAGTGACATGCTCCCA
>NZ_JAUBOZ010000195.1:0-6274 GCF_036700475.1 Microcoleus sp. T2B6
TTTAGTAGGCATTGACTTTTTATAAATATCATCATATTATACTATGCAATATGCGTTTTAGATGCTGAACAGCTTAGTAAATTCGAGTTGACTGTTGACTGTTGACGGTTGACAGTGAACCGTCAACAGTCAACAGTCAACATCATGTATGAGTGTAACCGGAAATGATATTACCATTATTCGATTAATCCTAATTTTTGTAAGCGCGAACGAATGGCACTAGGCTGTCGCTGAAATTTCTTTGCTAATTCACCAATTGGTTGACCGCTAGCATATTCATTCTTCAACTTCTCATCTTCTTCCCGACTCCACTTGACATAAGCTCTGGGATACTTCTGGCGAATTTTCTCAACATCGTAGGTTTTAGGTCGAGCGGCCTTATTTCGCTCGGCAGAACTCTCTGGTTGAGAATTGCGATCGCCCACTGCTTCTTGCACGCGGTTGGGAATCGCAGCAATTTCTTCTGAGAGTTCAGCCAAAGCATTGTCTACTTTTTGCTGAAGTTCTGTTAGCTGGCGCTGCTGCAAATTGCCCCACTGTGGCAGTTCGTTGATAAACTGCTGCAAGTCCAGAATTATTGTTGTCAAAGTTTCGACTTGTTGCAACTCCGGTCGCTGTTTGAATTGGCGGCTGGTGAGTTCTATCTCGCTTTGAATCATTTTAATAGTTTTTTCTAAAATTATTAGTCGCTGGCGCAGGTTCTCAATTGCTGAAATTAGAGAGTGTACGTTTTCTCCAGGCCCAACATTGAGATTTTCGCGAGATGTTTGAGAAAGAGCTTCGTCTAAAGCATTTACAGCAAGTTGCAATTGCTCGATCGCCCGATCGGTAGTAGCTGCTTGTTGATTTACGCGATCGAACGTGGCAGCCGTACTTGCTTTAACTTGCCTGTGCAGCTTCTGCCGGTTCACAAAATTCAACACCAACGAAATCACTACAGGCACTTGAGCATAAACGCTCTGCCCCCAAACCAAACTAGCAGCCAATCCCACAGCAGAGGCAGCAATAAAAACCACTTCAGCAGTTTCTAACCAATTGCTCGACTTGGGATTTTGGATTTTGGTTGGTGAATTGGATGATGACATAGCTTAATGGGGAATTGGGCATTGGGCATTGGGCATTGGTCATTGGTCATCAGTCATTGGGAGGCTGTACATCACCGAATTTAAAATTACTATGGTTTTTTTATTGATGCCAATCTACTTAAATATATTAAATCTGCAAAATTAGTCGAGCTAAAGTGAAATAAATCAAGACCCCAAGGACATCAACTGCGGTGGTAATAAAAGGAGCAGACATTAAAGCGGGGTCTAAACCCAAAGAACGAAATAGAAACGGCAGAGCTGAACCGGCAATAGAAGCTAAAATTGCGATCGCAAACAAACTCACTCCCACCGCGAGTGCCACTGCTAAACTCCCTTGCAGAGTGTAAGCCCAGCCCGTCGCTACAGTCCCCAATATAGCTCCTAGCAGCGCTCCTGCCATCCCCTCCCGAACAATTACTTGAAACGGGCCCATTGCTGTAATTTCGTCAGTGTTCAAACCGCGAATTACAACAGTTGAGGACTGAGCTCCGACATTGCCTCCAGTGCCAGTCAGCAGGGGAATAAAGGCTGCTAGGGCGACTACTTGGTGCAAAATATCTTCTTGAGCTCGAATAATTGCGCCGGTGACAGTATTAGTTAAAAGCAGAACAAACAGCCACACGACCCTTTTCCGGGCAACAGTGATTAAATCGGTCTGAAAATAATTGTCGCCGCCGGACTGGACGCCGCCCAAGGTATAAATATCTTTGGCTGCTTCTTGTTCTAAAATGTCGATCGCGTCGTCAACTGTAATGATGCCGACCAGACGCTGTTCGCGGTCTACAACGGGCACAGCTAAAAAATCGTAACGCTGGATCAGCCTAGCTACTTCTTCTTGATCCGTGTCAGTTTGAACAGAAACTACCTCGCGGGTCATAATTTCGCCGACAGTTTTGTCGAGGGGGGAAGTGACTAAATCCCGCAAAGATAAAATACCTGTCAAGCTGCGTCCGGCGTCGGTGACGTAAAGAGAATAAATTGTTTCGGTAGTTTTAGCCAAAGAGCGAATTCGGTCTAAAGCTTGGGCGACGGTAAAGCTTTCTTTCAGAGAAATGTATTCCGGGGTCATAATCCGACCGGCGGTACTGGCTTCGTAACCCAAAAGTTGAGCCGTAGCTTCCCGTTCCGTCGGGCTCAATTCACCCAACAGGCGACGGACTAATATTGCCGGCAGTTCGTCAAACAGTTTAGCTCGATCGTCCGGGGACATTTTATCTACAATGTCAATGACTTCTTGGCGTTTGAATTTTTCGCAGAGGGACTGCTGAACGCTGGAGTCGAGATATTCGTAGACTGCGATTGCTTCGTCTTTGGAAAGCAAGCGGAAAGCTATTACTTGCATGGTTTCTGGCAGGCCTTCGATAGCTTCAGCTATGTCTGCTTCCTGCACCGGGTGCAAAATCGCTTTTGCTCCTTTAAAGTCTCCTTCTTCCAACAGGGCCCTTAACTGCGATCGAACTAATTCCCGCAGTTCCTTTCGCGCGTAGGTGGGTAGAGAAGACGATTGATAACTTTTTTCTGTCATTGATGACCCTCCTAAACCTGTGCTGCGCGCCTTCCTGAATCCAGTTTAGAGCCTATTGACGCCACTGGTTGCAGTTATACGATTTATACCGGCGGGGTTAGCAACCCAGTTTCTTAGTGGAGGCTTCACCACCAAACCAAGATGTATTCTCGCAACCGTTTTTTTTGGTATGGGGTTTTTTATATTGATTTACTTAAACCAACAATTGATATTTTTCTTGTGCCAAACGGTAAAGTGGCCGCCACACCAAACGGTTAGTCAATACAACCAACAACGACATCACAGAAGTAGCAGCCAACAGCAAAGGAAAATTCCCAGATGCCGTAGCCTGAGAAATAGTTTCTCCCAAACCCTCTGTAGTAACAATTTGACCTTTAAACTGCACGTACTCGCTGACAATACTTGCATTCCAAGCACCGCCAACGGCGGTAATAATTCCTGTGCTCAAGTATGGGAAAATTCCCGGTAAAATCAAAGTCTGCCAGCGCTGGATTAGGGAGAGTTTGTAAACTTGTGCCGCTTCAAACAACTCGGAAGGTATCGATTGAGCGCCGGCAATAACGTTAAACAGCAAATACCACATTGTCCCCAACATCATCAGCGCCACAGAACCAATTTGCAAGCCGCCTCCAGCGTGAATTAAAGCTAGTAGCAATACGGGAAATAAAGCGGTTGCCGGTACAGAAGCTGCTATTTGTACTAATGGCTGCAAAATTTGAGCTAAACGTGGATTTCGACCGATCGCCACTCCGACCGGCACTGTCCACAACAGCGATAAAAATAGCGCGCAAATGACCCGCAAAGCTGTGAAAACTGCACCTGTCATGACTTTTTGCCAGTCAGACAAATTCAGCAACCGCAGCAGCAGCACTGCTTCCCAAGTTCCCCAAAGCACAATGACGGCAAACCCACTAACAAATATCCAATTTATCCACTTTCGGATGCGGCTGTTTTGTCGGGGATTTGTTGGTAAATTAACTGGTGCAAAAGCTCTAGCCAAACCGCGATCAAAACTGTCGGCTAGCGGCGAAATACGCGACTTAAAAACCCGCAGCGTCGCCGATCGTCTTAAAAAATCTAACACATTTGATTGCGGTACATTGGTAGCTTCCACGGATTGATATTTAAACTTTTCTACCCAAGCAATCAAAGGCTGCCACACGAAAAAGTCTATGGCTATAATCACACCAATTAATACTGCTAAACCCCAGCCGATCGCCCCAAAGTTTCCTTCATTAGCTGCCTTGCCCAAATATGAACCGAGTCCGGGCAAATTAAAGTTTTTGTCCCCCAAGGTAAAAGATTCAATCGCAATCAAAAAGAACCAGCCGCCCGCCACTGACATGACGCTGTTCCACACCAGCCCGATCGCACCAGCGGGCAATTCTAACGTCCAGAACGGCTGCCAAGCATTGAGCCGATAAACTTGAGCAGCTTCCTTAAGTTCTCGCGGAATCGCGGAAAGCGACTGATAGAAACTAAAAGTCATATTCCAAGTCATCCCCGTAAATATTAAGATAATCGATGCGAGTTCTACGCCGATTCTTTGACCGGGAAATAAAGTAACTAGCGCTAAAACCACTCCCGGCAAAAAAGATAAAACTGGAATCGACTGCAAAATGTCTAACAAGGGAATTAAAATTTTGGCGGCTAGGGGAAAGCGGTAAGCAGAATAAGCATAAACTAGGGTAAACAGCAGCGATAAAAAATAGGCTGCTACCATGCGTAAGAGACTCTGGGCTGTATAGGCTGGCAAGACATTTAGGGTAGTCTCAATTTTGAAATTAGGGTTGTAGTCACTGCTGAATTGAGAAGCTGTTTGGACAATTACCAAAATTAGAGAGAAGATGGCTAGAATCAGCAAACCGTCTTGCCAAGTCCAAGCTGACCTTTCTAAAGTTTTATTGGCCGGTGTTAAGGGTCTTGTCATAATAATTACTTATTGGGAATGGGGCATCGGGCATCGGGCATGGGGCATGGGTATCGCGCATTGGTTATTGATTATTGGTTATTGTTTATTGGTTATTGGTTATTGCTTATTAGTTATTGCTTATTGGAGGCAGAGCCTCCGGGTATGTATTCCCAGGCAGAGCCTGGGAACAAGACTAAGACTAAGATACCAACAAACAAGACTAAGATACCAACAAATAACGACTAACAAGCAACAACTAACAAGCAACAACTAACCAATAAAAAATAACAAATAGCAAATAACTACTCAGCTTTATATTCCGATTCTAAGAACATTTCGCCCCCGGGCTCATCATAACTGTATAACTCTGCATAGCGACCCCAGTCAATAGCAGTTTGCAATTGCCGCATTGCTTCTTTGGGACTAAAGTGGGCTTCGAGAATATCCAAAATCAACTCTTCAGAAATGCGGTGATTGCGCTTAGCCTGAAGCATTCGATACATTTGCTGTACGAGGCGAATATTGCTGAGAATTTGGGTGCGAACAATTTGTTTGCGCTGGTCAATTCCGCCGGCAATGAACTGAATGCCAACTGGTGTTAACAGGAGGTCGCCTTCTTGAATTACCAGAAATTCCATTAATTTTGCTGCTTCCACGATCGGCAAAATGTCGTCAACCTCTAACATTAATTCTTGACCGAGGCGGTAGAGATCCTGCTCCTTGCGGTCTTCCAAGAGTTCCAACAGACCTGCGATCGCACCGATTCGCACCTGCGGCAGAGATTGGTATTTAGCGCTTTGAGCGGGTTGAGGTTGAGACACAGTAGCGGCACTTTCAGCAGGTGCTGTTACTGTTTCGTCGCTCAAGTCAGGATTGGTGAGAATTTTGTAAACTTGGTCTACGAGAGCTTGGAATTCGGGAGTTTTACGATCGCGGTAGTGCGGCAAAGTCACCGTTAACTCGGCGCGAATTCGCCCCGGGTTGCGACCCAAGACTACAACGCGATCGGCTAAAATTACCGCTTCCTCAATCCCGTGAGTTACGATTAACACAGCTTGAGTCGGAATCTTTTTTTCCAGCCACAAATCTAATAACTCAAACCGCAAGTTTTCTGCTGTCAGCACGTCTAAAGCTGAAAACGGTTCATCCATGCAAAGCAATTCGGGTTCTACCGCCAAAGCTCTAGCAAATCCTACCCGCTGCCGCATTCCGCCGGAAAGTTCTTTTGGATAAGCATTTTCAAATCCGTCTAAACCGATAATGTCAATCATCCGTAAGGCTTTTTTTCGGCGCGGTTCGGGCAATTCTCCTTTAGCTTTTAAGCCTAATTCTACATTTTCTAGTACCGTCAACCAGGGATAAAGGGCAAAGTTTTGAAATACAATGGCTACTCCAGGATTTAAGCCGACTAAAGGACGATTGTGGTATAGAACTTGACCTGCGGTGGGCGGGATAAGTCCGGCAATCATTCGCATTAATGTTGATTTTCCCGAACCGGAAGGGCCGAGCAAAGCTACTATTTCGCCCGATCGCAAATCTAAATTAATTGGCTCTAAAATAGAGATTGTTTGACCGTTGGGCTGCGAGTAAGCTTTGCTAACGCCTTCTAAGGTAATCAGGCACTCTGTTGCTGTTTTAACTACCACAACTAAACCTCCTCGCTTGTTGTTTAAATTTAGTCAGTAGTCAGTAGTCAGTAGTCAGTAGTCAGTAGTCAGTAGTCAGTAGTCAGTAGTCAGTAGTCAGTAGTCA
>NZ_JAUBOZ010000196.1:0-6188 GCF_036700475.1 Microcoleus sp. T2B6
AACTGACAACTGACAACTGACAACTGACAACTGACAACTGACAACTGACAACTGACAACTGACAACTGACAACTGACTAATGACTTAATTCGATCGCCAAACTTCATCCCAAGGCCCGCCCCCAACTTCCAAACCCGATAAAGAACTTTGAGCCTCTAAGATAATTCTAGAACGCTGCTTGCCATTTTTTTCAACATTTCCCCCCAACAACTCTCGCAGTTGCAAGCGCAATTCGCCATGCGTCGTATCCCGGCAGCAAAAAGCCATGCCTTTTTCTGTCGGAGTTCGCACATAAGTACCAGGACTGTTTGTAGTGCCAATTAACTCAATTTCAAACTGACTGTTTCTAGCCTGCATTTTCCAGCTTCCCCAAGGTTCAATATTCCAACTAACTTGGGAATTCCAAGGCACAAATTCGTAAAATTTCCCTCGGTAATGCAGACCAATCATTGCTACCGATTCCATCCACCACAGCACGCCCCGCTTGCCGCCGCCAGCAGTTAAAGCTAAATCCTTTTCGCCTTGAAAACAATTGCAATTAACCCAAAACCACTTTTGCGGAAAAGCACCGCCCCAGTTTTTTTCGCTGTAAGCAGGAGCATCTTTAAATTCGTAGCGTTCGTCATTCCAATCGATCCAGCCCGTGGCTAAACCGTGAGCCATTAAAATTTGCCATCCCGGTTCAAATATGGGTAGAAAAGATACCATTCCCGCCGTAGATTTCTGGATTTCCTCAGAGTTTCCCCAGCCATAAATAGGTTTAATTTCGTACTGCCAAAAACAGTGGCTGCCGCTTCCTGGATCGTGCAAATAACCTTGATTCAGAGTAGCAGTAGCTTGATAGCCTTCTTCGACGCGGCTGTCGAATACTTGCGGATCTAAATATTGGGGTTTAATTTGTAAATCTGTTCTGCCCCAATGTCCGAAAGCCAAGCCTTCTCGGTGCGCCCAAAACTTATTTACATCGGGAAAGGTGCGGCACAAATAGCTATCTTTCGGGCCGAGAATTTGAGCTGCACCGCCACTGTAAGGTTGACCGCCTCTGGGGTCTTCGATGGAATACATGAATGCAAAGGATTGTCCGTGAATCGGTAATGTTATTCGGTAGTACCAGCCTTCAAAAAAGCGGCGGGAACTGCCGTCCCAGTGGTAGCCACTGTGGGGAGTTTCAATAGTTTTGAGTTTTGAGAGTGAATTTGACATAGAATTACCAATAGCAGAAAGAAGAGTCAGTAGTCAGTAGTCAGTAGTTATTAGTTATTAGCTAGCAGTCATTAGTCATTAGTCAGAAGGAAGAAGGAAGAAGGAAGAAGAAAAACCAGAAACTATGCCCAATTCCCTATTCCCAATAACTACTGACTAATGACTACTGACTGCTAGCTAATAACTAATCCCATTACCAATATGATAGGTTATTAATTATGTCTTTAGCACTTTGGCGATCGCCCTTAGCTCGCGCGCTCCACCGCAACCGCAGTCTTGCTTTTGCCCGCTACTTGCAACTAGCAACGGTTCGGGCTACCGGGCGACCGGCAAACCGCACTGTGGTGTTTCGAGGCTTTTTAGCAGATACTAATCAGTTAAAGTTTATTACAGATATTCGCAGTCAAAAGGCAGAGGAGATTAATCTCTATCCTTGGGGGGAAATTTGCTGGTATTTCCCCAAAACTCGCGAACAATTTCGGATTGCTGGAAAGCTAGTTTTGGTAGGGGCAGATAATCCAGAGGCCCAGTTGTGCTCATCGCGGTGCACAACTTGGCAGGAGCTTTCTGAGGCGGCTAGATCACAGTTTGCTTGGCCGCATCCGGGGGATGACAAAGCCGAGGCTAGTGCTTTTGATTCTGCTTCCCCAGATGCGATCGAGCCGCTACCTAATTTTTGCTTGCTGTTGTTGGAACCGGAAACGGTGGATTTGTTGGAGTTGCGGGGGGAACCGCAAAATCGATCGCTTTATCGGCGCGACGGGGAGGGAAATTGGTCTGTGCGATCGGTTAATCCTTGAAAAAGAAGTCATTAGTCAGTAGTCATTAGTCAGTAGTCATTAGTCAGTAGTCATTAGTTATTAGTCATCACTTAACAGTTAACATTCACCAATGCCCAATGCCCTGTTTGGCCAATGCCCTGTTTGGCCAATGCTCTGTTTGGCCAATGCCCTATTCAAATTTTAGATGCCGCTGCCGTCGAAAAATTCTTGAATTGCTTTATCTTTTAACTTGCAGCTAGGGGTTGTAACTAGCTGTGTTTTTTCGGCTAAGGCTACATTGCTGGCTTGGTTTAAAGCTTCTGATACTGAGTGGAAATTGTGGGAATTGGGATCAGAAGTTAAGGAGACAGATGCTTGAGGAAGCAAACTTTTTACTTGCTGTTCGAGGGATTCGATACGATCGAGCAAAGAGCGAATTACCACAGCTTCGGAATCCGGCAAACTGCCGTGTTCTAGGGGATTGACGCGCACTCCCGATCGATAGACGATGCGGCCGGGAATCCCTACCACTGTGCAGTCAGATGGTACGTCGCGGAGCACGACGGAACCGGCGCCGATGCGGACGTTATTGCCAATTTGCAGATTGCCGAGTACCTTGGCGCCGGCACCGAAAACTACGTTTTCGCCGACGGTAGGGTGACGTTTGCCACTTTCCTTGCCAGTACCGCCAAGGGTGACACCTTGGTAAATTAGGGCAAAATCGCCGATAATCGCTGTTTCGCCGATCACAACCCCCATACCGTGGTCGATGAATACGCTTTTGCCGATGGTTGCCCCTGGGTGGATTTCAATTCCGGTCAAAAAACGAGCCAGGTGGGAAATCAAGCGGGGGATGAAGGGAAGCCCCAACACATAAAGCCAGTGTGCGAAACGGTGCAGCACTAGGGCCTGAAGACCGGGGTAGCAAAACAAAACTTCCAGCCAGTTGCGAGCGGCAGGGTCGCGATCGAAAATTATACTGAAGTCAGCTATAAGAGTCTTTAGCACTTTCGGAGTTACCTATTTTGGTTAAACACGCCACTTTCGATTTTACATTTTACTGGATGGCGGAAGTGAGCGGTCGATCGGGAGATTGGGTAGTGGGAGATTAAGAGAGTGGGAGATTGGGGAAATTGGGGCATGGGGCATTGGGAATTGGGCATGGGGCATGGGCAATTGCTAATTCTTCCTACTAACTACTGACTACTGACTACTGACTACTGACTACTGACTACTGACTACTGACTACTGACTACTGACTATTCCTGTACTGAGATTGTATAGTTAGACTTGACTCCGGGTTCGAGAGTACCTACCCAAATCCTGTAAGACCCTGCTTGCCACTCAGAATCAAGTATGGCAGCATCTTTATTCTGACCTATATCGTCTCCGCAGCGCACCGCATTACCGGGGCCTTGTACGAGTAAGGTTGTGTCCTTGCCTCCGCTGTTGACTTGGAGTGTGAGTTTTGAAAATTTTTGCTGCAAGACTATGATGTGGTCGGGAGTTGGGGTGGCAAAACCCAAACATTTGTTTTTGTGGCGATCGGCGTTGGCTATGGCAGATAGAGAGTACGATCCGCCTGTGGAACCTCTCAAAACTGCTGTTGGGGCTGCAAAACCTCGCGATAAAGTTAAAGTGCCGAAATTGGCTGTTTCTGCTAAAACTGGTAGGGCGGCGATCGCCGCGATCGCACCCAAGAGCGCACCGTTTTTGAAATTGGCTCCCTGATTAAACAACATGGCAATACTCCAGGCGTCAGAACTTAAAATCACAACTCAGAATTTACCCATCGCAGCCCCTAGAATCCAAACTTGGGAGGAAGAATAATTTTTTTTAAATTAGTTCAAAACCTCCTCGCTTCTCTTCCTTATGTCTATCAGGACAATCCCTGTACGATCGCGCTCGCTTGTGCCACTCGGATTTCTGCCACAGGCGATCGACTCATGTCCGAAATTGTACGGTGCCACGATGATAAATTTGATACTGCTAGCGTTGCTGTTGGCGATCGGTTCCCTATTGACACAGGCCTTGGTATTGTTACCTATAGGTCTATCTGGCTGGCTTCACCTCCCTAATTGGCTGAGCCTGGCCTTGATTTTGCTGGCTATTTCTTGGTGCTTGGGGGATTAGTCAGCAGTCATGAGTTATTAGTGATTAGTCAAAAGTTAACGATCAATTATTCGGCTTCCCCCAATGGTCAAGGCCCGATTGGGCCCGGTTTGATGATGTATACTTCACAATTGACAATCAGAAACCTAAAATCTAGGATTTGACATCTACCTATAGAATGATGCAACGACAAGTTTATTCAATCTCAGCATTTCACTCTTCTGACAAAACCCTGGGGGAAACTCCTAAAAAACAGGATCGTCCGATACACCGGGCGATCGTGTTAATGCTGGTGGCAACAGGTTTGCTGGGCCTGCACGCTAGTCGGCTGGTGGAATTGCAACTGATACAAGGGAAGCAACACCGGGAACGAGCCGAAAACAATCGCGTTCGCCTAGTTCCAATGCCGGCGAATCGCGGACACATTATCGATCGCAAAGGCAAGTTGCTAGCGGCAAACAATTTAGCTCGATCGGTATATTTGTGGCCGAAAGAACAAACGCCGGAACAGTGGAAAGCGACAGCAGAAAAGTTGAGTCCGCTGGTTAAAATCCCGGTCGAAGAAATTTTAAAAAAAATAAAAGAGGTCGATCCTCAATCCTATAGACCGGTGCGGCTCAAGCAAGCAATGCCGCCAGAGGTGTTTGTGCCACTAGCAGAAGAGGTGGGACAAATGCGGGGAGTGGAAGTGCGGCCAGAAGCGAACCGCTACTATCCCGAAGGCAGTTTGGCGGCTCACGTTATCGGATATATCGGCGAAGCTACCGCAGCAGACTTGGAAGCTCATCCCGAATATCCGATGGGGATGATTGTGGGTCAAATGGGCATAGAAGCGAGCTCTAACCAGAAGATTGCCGGAGTTTGGGGCGATCGGCTGATCGAGGTAAATGCCCAAAATCAAGAATTGCGGCTGATGGGAGAGACACCGCCCAAACCCGGTGAGGCGGTGCAGCTAACCATAGACTTGTCCATGCAAAAAGCAGCCGAAAAAGCCCTGGGGAACCGCCGGGGAGCAGTAGTGGCGTTGGATGTCAAAACCGGGGCGGTATTAGTTATGGCCAGCCACCCGACTTTTGACCCCAATCTGTTTACGCGAAAAATCACTAAGGATGAGTGGGAAACTCTTCAAGACCCGGAAAATCCATTTTTGAATCGGGCCACGCAAGGCTATCCCCCCGGCAGTACCTTTAAAATTGTGACTTCCGTCGCGGGCCTGGAGTCGGGCAAATTTTCGCCGGACTCAATTCTGGGTACTTCGTCTTACATTACTGTGGGGGGAATTGATTTTAACGAACACAGCGGCGGTTTCGGCGACATCGGCTTTCGGGATGCTTTGGCTTTCAGCAGCAATACGTTTTTTTATCAAGTAGGGATTAGTACAGGGCCGGAGCAAATTTCTAAGTGGGGACACCGCTTGGGAATTGGCAAGGAGACGGATTTGAATCTTTTGGGGCTAGGCGGCGGCGATCACGGTCAAGCCCCGACGCCGGAGGAGAAGGAGAAAATTTATAAAGAACCTTGGTATGCGGGTGATACGGTAACGATGTCCATCGGTCAGGGGTTGGTGTTGATGACTCCTTTGGAGGGGGCGGTGATGGTGAGTTCGATCGCTAATGGGGGCTATCGCGTGAAGCCTCATCTTTTGACTTCCATGACCGGCACAGCGGAGACTCAACGGGTACATACGGGGATGAAACCTTCAACAGTTCAGGTGGTTAAGGAAGGACTGATCGCGGTGGTTGCCCAGGGTACGGGACAGGGATTGAATGACGGTTCGATTCCGCTGACGGCGGGCAAAACAGGGACTTCGGAGGTCATCGGACAGGAGGATCACTCTTTGTATGTGGCATTCGGGCCCGCCCAGAAACCGGAAATTGCGATCGCCGTGGTTGTGGAAAATGGCGGTTATGGTTCAGTTGCAGCAGCCCCGATCGCCAAAGAGGTATTTCAAGCTTATTTTGGGCCACAGAAAAAGGTGAAGCAGCCAGTAGTTATTAGTCCTTAGTTATGGGGAATTGGGCATTGGGCATTGGGAATTGGGCATAGTTTCTTCCTTCTTCCTTCTTCCTTCTTCCTTCTTCCTTCTTCCTTCTTCCTTCTTCCTTCTTCCTT
>NZ_JAUBOZ010000248.1:0-1206 GCF_036700475.1 Microcoleus sp. T2B6
TGAACAATGTCTGATTCTTTCCATTTGGCTTTGACCCCTCTGCCTTTGGTTGACCATAATCCTCCCAAACCCATTTTTACCCACCGATGAATTACTTCTCTAATTGTTTGCTCCCTACACTTAAAATGAGCTGCAATCTCCTCTATATACCACCCCTGGGAGTTTAATCTAAGAATTTGCGCTCGCTCTTTTACTTTCTGAGAGACTGTTGTTGCTGTTCTCAATTCAAATAGTGTTCGGTCTTCTTCTTGATTGAGAAATACTCTTAAACCTGCGCCCATATTTGTTGATTTTGTAAATTAAATCTTGAGTGTTTACTTATTTTAACATGATTTGGTTTTTTTACGCCTACCTACTTATCAGTTTGATATTACTCCCAGTAATTTTCCCAATCATCCTTAAAAGCTTCCCGTAATCTCTGCATATACGCATCAGTCTTAATCTTCACCATCCACAGATTATTAGCATTGCGGCTTCCCTTGCACACAACACCTTCATCTACACCGTATTTCCCCTTGCGAACATCATCCATAAACTTGCCCGTCAGTTTGCCGCGATAAATCACTCGCGCAATATTTAATTTACCAAAATCCTGAATAAACCGATCGGGAACAACCATACCGCCCTCGGTTTCCACATCAAAAAGCACCAGTTGTTTGCGATCGTCCTTTTTGTGCCTTCCCGCAAACGAGTTAGCACCAAAAAACTCTGTAAACACAGTAATTTCAGGGCAGTGATACAGTTCGTTCTCTCGAAATATAGACTCTAAGGGACTAGCAAAGTCTCTTTTAAAAATTTCCGGTGCTTCTTCTAAACCTGGATGTGCAGCATTAAATTCTGCAATTCCCATCTCATCCAAATCAAATCTACTGCGGCGCGTACCAAAAGCATACCAACCAAGTTCAACTTCCCAAACCCAATGCAAATTAGTGCCATCGTACTTCTCAAAAGCTACACATTGTTCGTTAGGGCAATTTTTACTATCTGGAATTTTGGGATAGACAAGTAGCATAAGTCGTGCGTTAGCGAAGCTTGCAGAAGACGATCGCTCCGCAACAAAAAGACTATCCTCAGTTTACCCCATAACCGCTAAGGGGTTGCCATAACACGATCGCCATTTTTCCTGTACCGGGTGCATCTCACTTTGGCAAATGTGTCAAAAAAGAGATAAAATGAAAAAGCTAGTAAAATCGTTAAATAAAGATG